>WFOP01000083.1 GCA_015487985.1 Hyphomicrobiales bacterium | reverse complement strand
GTTTTTGCAAATTCCACGGGTCCCAGTACATTTGGCGGCTCGTTGACGAGTTCACGGGCCAGAAGCGTACCCTCAACGCCGGCATCCCTGCGTTTGAATGCCTTTTCAACTGCGGATTTGTCGCTGACATAACAGGTAATGTTCCAGATTTTTTCCCCGGCATCCTCTTCGTCGGTCTTTTTGGAGAGGAACTTGTCAAAACTGTAATTGGCCAGTTTCATGCCCGCACAGATGTTGGCAATGGCATCGGGGTCCAGTTCGGGGGCATCCAGAACAAGTGCGGCCTGTTGCAGGTTGAGTTTTTTCAACAGGGAAAGATGTTTGCCCCCCCTGTCAGCCCATTGAGTGGCGGAAGCGCCGGCATCTTCTTGTTCGGCTTTCTCTTTCCCCGATTTCCCCCTGGCGGAGGAAGATGCCTTGTCTCCGCCGGTCTGATGGGCCGCTTTACCCAGCCCCACCGCCAGCAAACGCTCAACAGGCAGGTTTGGGGGGGCCAGAATATCCAGAACCTGTCCCGATTTGCCCGAAAAATCACCGGCTTTGCTCAACCCCTCCCAATTCAGTCCGGTCCGGGCAAAAAGGCGCGCCGCCTCGCCAGCGGGCTTTTGCCCCTCAGTCACAAAAATCACAAGGTTTGGAATTTTTTTAGCTGGAAATTTTGCGATTTTTATTATCAGTTTTTCAGACATGAATTCACCTTGATATTTTGTCTTGATATTTTATGAAGTTTCGTAAGGGTTTGAGAAGATTTGCTTGTTTTGCGTTGCGAATTATTGGAAACTCATCTCACCTTTGTTGCAGATGTTTAGTGGCTTTGCAATTCGGGTCAACAGGTTAGGCAATTGGGCAGCACTCCCCTTGGTGGCCCATCAACGAGAAATTCTGAATCTTGATGAGTCACCTTTCTCGCTATCTATTGTTCAGGTTTACCGGGGGCGCGCTGGCGCTGTACCTGATTGCAATATTTCTGGTCTGGCTCATGCAAATGCTGCGGCTTTTCGACCTTATCACGGAAAAAGGGCAAAACCTTCTCACCCTGTTCGGGCAGTCTCTTTTGACCACCCCGCCCCTGTCCCGTCAGATCATATATATCTGCATGGGCATTGGGTTGGCCCGCGCCCTGAGCGCCATGCAGGAAAGCCACGAATTACACTCGATTCACTCCAGCGGTCGAATTAAGGCCATCTGGTCCGCACTGGCTGTTTTTTCAATTTCCGGGGCGGTGTTTGCCCTGTTTATCTCTAACTGGGCAGAGCCGGTTTCACGCCGTGCCGTCAATGTCTGGAGCGCCCAGATTGCGGTTGATCTGCTCAGCCAGAATTTAACACCGGGACGTTTCACCCAGATTTCAGACGGCGTTGTGGTGCGAATCGGGGGCCGCAACTCAAACGGAATCATTGAGGATTTTTTTGCCGATGATAAACGGGACCCCGATATTCGGCGGACCTATCTGGCGGAGCGGGCGGAAATTGTTATTGGAGCGGAAGGATATCAGATCAGTTTGCGCAACGGGCGCCTGCAGGCTGCCCCGGCGGATGGCAGATATTCAGAGATAGAATTTGCCCGCTATGACCTTGCCATTGAAAGCCTGACAGACCCGCTCAACATTGCAAATCCGGTTATCCAACGCAGTTCATTCAAGTTGATACAACAAGGGCTTAAGGCCGGAAATTTTCGCTATGGCATGTTGGACCAGCTGCATTGGAGATTCTCGGAGGGGCCTCGGGTTTTGGCGCTCTGCCTGCTGATTGCAGCCCTTGGCGCGTTCCCCCACGGACAAAGAACAGGAAGACGCCTGCCCCCCGAACTGATTGTTTTAATCGTGGCGTTTTCCGAACGATCCCTATCAGGGCTTGCGGCAAACTATTCTTTCTATGGCTATTATCTGGGGCCGCTTGTTATGCTGATGGCCGCCGGCTTCATAATGATAAGGCATATCAGGCCGGCGGGCTGGCTCCGGCGAAAAAGAAACACGGGGCCCGCCACATGATTTCGCGTCTGGACTGGTTTGTCTCCACCCGCGTGATTTCGCGGGTTTTCAGGGTTATATTCGTGTTCTTTTGCCTCATATTTTTGAGCGAATCCCTTGACGGGCCGCGCTTTGCACGGGTGTCGGCCATTAGTGGCGATGCCGTTGCCTGGCTTTCAGTCGTTACATCTTCGGTGCGCTGGACCATCAAAACCCTGTCTATCACTGTTCTGCTGGGATCCATTATTGCGCTGGTGGAGTTTCAGGCGCGCCGGGAATTTGTGGTGATGAAGGCGAGCGGCATTTCAATCTGGAGAATTCTGCGCGGCCCCATGCTGGCAATTGCACTGTTGGGCATAGCCATTACAATGCTGGGCGAAGGGATTTCGACAAAAATCAACCGTGAAATCAACCCCACACCCCCCGGACTTGGCGGCGGGGTGGCGCGCGCAACAAGCGATATCTGGTTACACCAGAGCGGGGCAAACGGGGAATATTTCATTCGTGCCGAAAGCGCGCGGGAAAATGGTTCCATTTTGCATAATGTTCTGGTTTTTCCCGACTGGTCCGATGACATCAGACGAATCAGCGCACAAAAGGCAGATTATTTGCAAGGGCAGTGGATTTTGAACAATGCGACCCTGACAAAAACGGGGGGGAATACGCAACAGGTTGCATCCTATGTCCTGAACACCGATTCAACCCGTGCGGATTTGCGTGTATCCCTTGGTTCAACTGAGGATTTTACCTTTTTTGAACTGATTAACCTGCTCACTTCAGGGGTGAGTGATCCCGTCATTCGTTCAGCGGCGGAAACCCGATTGGCAAAATTGGCGGCCCTGCCTTTATTGCTTGTTGGCTCTTTGTTAATTGCGTTTGCATTTACAGCGGGTTATCAGCGAGATAATACGTTTGGAATGGCCATACTTTATGGTATTGTAATGGGCTTTGTGGTGTTTGTTATAACCGAGATGGCTGATCGGGCCGGATCTTCGGGTGTATTGGACCCGGCATTTGCTACATGGGGACCGGCAATACTCGCCATATTGATTGGCGTGAGTGTATTGCTGAAAAAGGAAGACGGACGAGCGTGATGCGTAATTTTCATGGCCGGGCAAAGGGCTGTGACATTGTAAAGAGCACACGGATGTGGCTGGCTATGCTGGGTGCAGGGGGCATGCTGTTGTTTTCGGGCGCGGCATCGGGGCAAGCCCTTGGTCCATTTTTTGGCATCGACAATGAAAGCGAAACCACCCCCGAGCGGCTGCAGATATTGCCGGATGATTTTTTTTCCAGCTTCCCAACCTCCTCTGCTGAAAATATTGGCGTTGAGGCTGATACGCTGGTGCTTGATGCGGATTCAAACCGGATTGTCGCCCGGGGGAATGTCCAACTCAGCTATAACGGGTTTCTGGCGTCTGCGGAGCGTGCGATATATGATCGCAGTTCAGGGGATCTGGTCCTGATCGGCAATGCCGTGGTGAAGGATCCCGAGCAGGTTGTCTATACCGGCGAGCGGATTGAGGTAACGGGGGATTTCAAACAGGCCTTTGTTGATGCCCTTGAAATGCAAACGGCGGATGGCGCGCTCATTACCGCCGATGTTGCCGACTATCGGGACAATGTGGAATCGATTCTGACCAACGGCACCTATGCCCCATGCGGATATTGCACCGATGTGCACGGGCACAAAATCGGCTGGCGGATAAAATCCGCAAAAATCATCCTCAACCAGGAGGAACAAACGCTTTACCTTGAATCCCCGCAACTGGAATTGCTTGGACAGCCGATTGCCTCCCTGCCCTTCCTGTGGCTGCCGGACCCTACAAACAGTCGGGCCGCCGGGTTCAGGTTTCCACGATTTGACTATTCGGAAAAATTTGGCGCACGGGTTGCCGTCCCCTATTTCAGCCCCGTAAGCGACAATACTGACCTGTGGCTGACCCCCATGCTGATGAGTCAGCAAATATTCATGCTGGATGCAGAACTCACCCAGCGTTTTGAGATGGGCAGCACCAGCGTTCGGGCGGCGGGGCTTTATCAATTTGATCGCAGTGTTTTCACCGGCAATGTGGGGGACAGGGACTGGCGCGGGGCAATCCAGACTTCGGGCTCTTTCACGCCAATGGAAAACTGGCGCGCGGGATGGTCCTATCTGGCGTTTACTGATCCGGGATTTATTCCGGATTACAAACTGACCGGATTTGACACAATTGATGATCTTTATGTGCAGCATTTGAGCGGCAATACCTTTTTTGATGCCCGCGTGCAGCAGTTCAGACGAACGGGTGAAGTTACCTCCGCACAGCAGGCGCAACAGGGTTTGACACTTCCGGTGGCGCGGCTGGATCATGTGCAGGAATTGCCAAATGACATGGGGCAGGTTGCCATCGAAGCGGACCTGATCGGGGTCAGGCGGGAGGCGGACCACGGCACCCCCCCTTTCATTTATGGCTATCAGGGAACAAAAGTTCACGGCTCGGCCGAGGCCATCTGGTCAAAACAGTTTATTGTGCCCGGCGGCCTTGCGGTTACCCCTTATCTGGGGATGCGGGTGGACGGGGCCAGTTATGACGGAACTTCGCCCCAATTGCCCCTCGCTTCCTCATTGTTCAGCGCCACCCCCATTGCGGCGCTGGATGTGCGGTTTCCAATTCTGGGGACCGATGGGGCCAGCACCTACCTGATCGAGCCAATTGTGCAACTGGTCTATCGCGCAAGCACCACCACGCTTCCGGGCATTACCAATGACAATGCACAAGGGTTGATATTTGAAGATGCCAACCTTTTCAGCTTTAATCGTTTTTCGGGAACCGACCGGCAGGAAACCGGCCTCAGGCTGAATGTGGGGGGGCAGTATCAGGCCGATTTTGCTGATGGCAGTTGGCTGCGCCTGATTGGCGGGCAGTCTTTCCAACTGGCCGGAGTTAACAGTTTTTCAATTTTTGACCATGGCCAAACCGGAAATTCAAGCGGGCTGGAAACCGCAAATTCATTTGTAGTGGCCGGATTGCAGGCCGGGTTCTCCCCCGGAATTGAAGTGGGGGCCAAGTTTGAATATGACGTGGCGGCATCCTCGATTGTTCGGGGTGCCCTGGCTTCCGAAGTGGATATTTCAGGGTATAAGCTGAGCGCCGACTATTATTATCTGGCGGCAAAACCGGCGCGCGGCGTGCTCAATGACACCCATACATTGCGCGCCTCGGTGGGCATTCCCGTTGCGGAATACTGGACATTGAATGCAGGGGGCACCACCGATATCATGGCGGCAAACTGGACAAAAGCCAATATCGGCCTGGTATATGATGATAACTATCTGACCTATGGCGCAGATTATGAGGCAAGCCAGAATTTGAGCACACTCAAAATAGATCACAGATTCTGGTTCACCTTTGCCCTCAAGGGGCTGTCTGAATAGCGGGTCGAGGGTTGGCGTGAACTGATTTTCGCCGCATTTGGCGCGCAAATCAGCAAAGAGCTTCACTCAACCCTCTCACCGGAAATTGTGGTGAATTTGCTGTTGGTTTCGCTCAAAATCTGCTTAATATCAAAAACAATGACTTCACCCATGTAAATGGAAGCCGACAAATGAAACTGTTCAAAATCCCCACCCCCGCTTTTGCTGTTCGCGCCCTGCTGGCTGCAGTTTTTTTGACCCTTTTGCTTCCAGTGGCCGCCCAGGCAGCCACAATCAAAATCACGGTGAATGATGTTCCGATCACGGACACCCAGATTGCTCAGCGTGCAAAATTGCTGCAACTGGAGCGCCGGGGGGGATCAAGCGCGGGGCGGAACAGACTAGCGCGCGAAGAACTGATTGATGAAATTCTCAAAATTCAGGAAGCAACGCGCATCGGGCAGGCACCAACCCCCGCAGAAGTGGCGCAGGCCTATCTCAATGTATCGCGCAACATGCGGGTGAGTACAGATAATCTGACGCGAATTTTGAACGATAACGGGGTTAATTCAACAACGTTGAAGGACCGGCTTCGCGCCGCAATCGCCTGGGGCAAGGTGACGGGAACCGTTGTTTCGGCACGGGTGCAAATCAGCGATATTGATTTGGAGGCGCGCGCCGCCGAGCAGGCAACAGAAGCAGATTCAATTGATTATATCCTGAAGGAAATCCTGTTCATTATCCCGCAAGGGTCGGGTATTTCAAATTCACAGCGCACAGCACAGGCAAACCAGTATCGGCGCAGTTTTCAGGGGTGTGACACAGCGGTGGAGCTTTCGCTCTCCTATCGCGATGCGGCTGTTCTGGATTTGGGGCGGCGCCATGCCACCCAGTTGCCCGACCCGATTGCCAACGAACTGGCGCGGCTGAACGAGGGGGGCATCACAGCGCCGCGCGTAGTGTCCAACGGCGTTTCCATGTTGGCGATCTGTTCAAAAACCGTTGCCCGGGATCTGTCGTTTGCAACCAATGAATTGCGCCAGGAAGCGGGCAATGAATTGCTTGAGGCCGAAGCTGAAAAATATCTGGCAGAGCTGCGGGACAAGGCACGCATTGTTAACCTCTAAGGCAGCCCTGCGCACGGTTTGTGGCTTTTGAACATGACAAAAAATCCATTGCCCCTGGCAATCAGTATTGGTGAGCCGGCGGGGATTGGCCCGGACCTGATTTTGACGCTTTATGCCCGGAAATCCAAGAATCCCCTGCCCGCTTTTATCGTCTATGGAAATGTGGATTTTTTGCGCAAACGCGCACAAAACCTCAATCTTGATATTGCAATTTGCCCCTGCGCACCAAGTCAGGCGCCGGAGGTCTTTCCTGTTTGTCTGCCGGTTTCTGATTTGGGGCATGACATTGCAAACACCCCCGGCGCAGTGAGCGCACCGGGAACAAAGATGGCGCTTGAGAGCATTTCGCGCGCCACTGAAGATTGCCTGGATGGGATTTGCGCGGCACTGGTAACAGCCCCCATAAACAAGGCGGCGGCCAGGCAGGTCGGGTTTGAGTTTCCCGGACATACGGAATTTCTGGCTCATTTGTGTGCAAAAGAAACGGCGGCCCTCACCCCCATCATGATGCTCGCCCATGAACAATTGCGGGTGGTGCCGCTCACGATCCATGTGGCGCTGAGGGCGGTGCCCGACATGATTAGCCAGACCATGATTGAGCAGCATGTGGGCATTATTGCCAGGGATCTGACCAACAGATTTGGAATTAAAAATCCAAAAATTGCCATCACGGGGCTAAACCCGCATGCGGGGGAAGAAGGGGCTTTTGGTCTTGAGGATCGCGACCGGATTATCCCGGCAATAAAGGCGCTAAGGGCAAAGGGGATTGATGCTATGGGTCCTGTCCCCGCCGATACTGCATTTCATCTGCCCAACTGGGAAAGATTTGATGTGGTGGTGGCCATGTATCACGATCAGGCCCTGATCCCCATCAAGACGGTGGCGTTTGACGAAGCGGTGAATATCACACTGGGGCTGCCCGTTGTTCGCACCTCCCCCGACCATGGCACAGCCTATGATCTGGCTGGCACCGGCACCGCCAGCACCAAAAGCATGCAGGCGGCCCTTTTGGAGGCGCACCGGCTGAGCGGGGGCCACGGCTGATGAACCTGCAAAACTCCGCCCTGTTTGATTTGCCCCCGCTAAAAGAGGTGATTGAAAAATCCGGCCTCAACGCACGCAAGGAACTGGGGCAGAATTTTCTGCTGGACTTGAATTTGACACGAAAAATTGCCCGGGCCGGTGGTGCGCTTGAGGGGGTAACTGTTATTGAAATCGGCCCCGGGCCGGGCGGGTTGACCCGCGCCCTGTTAATGGAGGGGGCAAAAAAGGTCATTGCCATTGAGCGCGACGAACGCGCTTTGCCCATTCTGGCACAAATCAGTGAGGCCAGCGAGGGGCGGCTGGAGGTGATTTCCGGGGATGCGCTGGAAATAGATTATGCCAGACTGGTAACAGGCCGCACCCGCATTATTGCCAACCTGCCATATAATATCGCCACCCCGCTTTTGACCGGCTGGTTAAGCCATGACCGGTTTGCCCAAGACTTTGAAAGCCTCACCCTGATGTTTCAAAAAGAAGTGGGCCAGCGCATTTGTGCCCTGCCCGGGGACAAGGCATTTGGTCGTCTTGGGGTTTTATGCGGATGGAAAACCAAGGCCCATATTGCATTTGATATCAATGCGTCCGCATTTACACCGCCCCCAAAGGTGACCTCATCGCTGGTGCATCTGGTGCCCAAAAGAGATGCGGGCGGCGTGAAAGTTTCGCTGGTTGAAGAAGTTACACGGGCTGCCTTCGGGCAACGCAGAAAAATGGTGCGCCAGAGTCTGAAAGCCCTTGGTGTGCCCGTTGCAGACCTGCTCAAGGCAGTGGGCCTTGCGGGCACCGAGCGCGCCGAAACGCTGCGGGTTGAGATGTTTCTGGAGATGGCGGCGCATCTGGAAAAGATGCGAAACTCAACTTAAAGTGCTGATTCAACTTCTTTTTGCTAAAGTGAATCAATCTGGTTTTGCAACTCCTTGATAAAACCGCTTAAATTGGCCTGACGCGCGCGGGAAATCCGGGCGGTTTTCAGAATATTCGTGACATCGGCACCGGTTTTTTCCAGATCATCATTGATGAGAACATAATCATATTCCGCCCAGTGTTCCATTTCAACGCGGGCATTTTTCAGACGGCGCGCGATCACCTCGTCAGTGTCCAGCGCGCGCCCCTGAAGCCGGGCTTTGAGTTCGGGAATTGAAGGGGGAAGCAGAAATACGGAGACCAGATGATCGCGCCGTTTTTCATAAAGCTGTTGTGTCCCCTGATAGTCGATATCAAAAACGACATCCTGGCCATTTTGAATTTTCTGGTCCACATCGGCCACCGGTGTACCATAAAAATTTGAATGAACTTCCGCCCATTCCAGAAGTTCGCCCTGATCCCGCATGTGGTTGAATTTATCAATGCTGACGAAATGATAATCCTTGCCGTCCACCTCTCCCTCACGCATGGGGCGGGTGGTGATGGAAACGGACATGGACAGATTTTCCTGTTCCGCCAGCAGACGCCTGGTAATCGAGGATTTTCCCGCGCCCGAGGGCGAGGCAATGACCAGCATAACGCCGCGTCGTGTGAGGTCCATTGTGGTGCTCCGAAAAGTCAGGCAAAAGAATCTTTAACCGAGCATAACCTAACAGTTCGTGTTTATGAACGCGAATGGCTATTCAATATTTGCCACCTGTTCACGCAACTGATCAATGCTGGCCTTCAGGTCCAGCCCGATATTGGTCAATTCCACGGCATGGCTTTTGGAACATAGCGTGTTGGCCTCGCGATTAAATTCCTGCGCCAGAAAATCAAGTTTTCTGCCCACCGGGCCGCCGTCCGCAATCAGCGAACGGGCAGCATCAATATGGGAATAAAGCCGGTCAATTTCTTCGCGAATGTCCGCTTTTGTCGCCAGCAGAACCGCTTCCTGATGCAATCTATCTTCAGAAAGCGTTGTGCCGGCGTCATTGAGTTCTGCGAGCTGTCGAGAAATGCGGGACGCAAAGACCTCGCGCTGACGCGAGGGATGGGCGTGGGCGGCATTGGTGAGATTTTCAATTTCGTTGATGCGGGCGCAGATTGTATCGGAAAGGCGCGCGCCTTCCTGTTGTCTTGCCTCGAGCAGTTCATCAATGCAGGTTTCAATCTGGGCGAGAATGGCCACCTGAAGTTTTTCTTCGGCTTCGGGGTTCATCGGGGCTTCGCGGGTTTCCAGCACCCCCTTGATGGATAATATCCCATCCAGACGCGGCCGGTCCGCTTCAATTCTTCCTGACAAGGCATCAATGGCATCAAGAACCGCCCCCAATGCCTGTTGATTGATGACCAGTTCTGCAGCACCGGTGTCTCGCTGAAGTGTTATGGTGCATGAAATGGCACCGCGGGTGAGCCGGTCCCCCAGCATCCGCCGAATTTGCGGTTCCAGTGCATCAAGGCCCTGACCAAGTTTGAGACGAATATCAAGGCCGCGCGAATTCACGGACTTTATTTCGCATTGCACGTTGGCGCCATCAAAAGAAATTGTCGATCTGGAATAGCCCGTCATACTGGCGAGCTTCTTTGTTGGGGAAAGCATTTTCTTTGCACTCATTTCCTGTCTTGCCCCGTTTACACAATCAAGAATTGCCGCTCCCATGACATTGGCAAATCCTACTCATCTCAATTTCGTACTGCCTAACTATCAGAGGCAGCCTGTTCAGCCTGTAGCGCATCACGCGCTGCGGCGGCTTCTGCCTGTGCCTGTGCTTCTGCGGCAGCCGCCGCCCGTTCTCTCTCGATTACGCGCCATTTCGCCACATTCTCCTGATGTTGGGCGTAAGTAACGGCGAAAGCATGACCACCGGTGCCATCTGCAACAAAAAATATTGCATCGGTGGTTGCCGGGTTGGCAACGGCCTTTAGCGCCTCAATTCCCGGATTGGAAATCGGCCCCGGCGGCAGCCCGTCAATCTGATAGGTGTTATAGGCGGTTTTCTCCTCTATTTCAGAACGTCGCAGGCCCCTGCCAAGGGAACCCTCACCATTGGTAATACCATAAATAATCGTTGGATCCGATTGCAAACGCATACCTTTGTTCAAACGGTTAACAAAAACTGCAGCCACTTCGGGGCGCTCTTCTGCCACACCGGTTTCCTTTTCCACAATGGAGGCCAGTATCACCAACTCTTCAGGGGAGCTGATGGGCAGGTCGGGGGCGCGATTTTCCCAAATCTCATTGAGCAATTCATCCTGTTTGGCCGCCATGCGGTCCAAAATACTCTGGCGGTCTGCGCCCCGCTCAAAACTGTAGGTGTTGGGCAGCAATGAGCCTTCAGGGGGCACCTGGGTTATTTCGCCCACAAGATATTCGGCCTCATTTATTCGTTTGACCACTTCCCAGGAAGTAAACCCTTCTGGAATGGTGACGGAATAGGTGATGGCGCGCCCTTCGGTGATTTCCTTGAGAATATCGGCCATGGAGGATTTGGCGGCAATACGGTATTCACCGGCCCGGATGGAACCTTCCTTGCGCTGAGCCATGGCCCCGAACTGGAATGTCCAGCGATCCGCGATGAGATTCTCGTTGACCAGTTGTGTCGCAACACTGCCCAGATTAGCACCGCTTTCAACGGTGAAAGTCTGATCCTGAGCCAGATCACCCTGAGCATAAAACCGCTGGGTGGCAAAAAACAATAATGCGCCCCCCACGACCAGACCCAGCACCACAAGCGTCAGCAGAGCATTGAGCATATCCAAAAACCCGTTTCTGGAACGGCGTTTGCGGGTTTTCTTTTTTTTGTCACTCATTCGGGTAGAAGTCTCCAACAATTGGGGCAGGCTAACAGGTATTCAGGCAGGCTAATCAGTTTGCTGGCACTAACCAGACAAATTTGGCAAACGTATGAAAAGAAGCTCTCTCTCCTGAGGATAACGGCATATTATTTGAGGGAACCAAATACCAGAGAAGCATTGGTGCCGCCAAAGCCAAAGGAGTTGGACAAAGCAATGTCGATCTGCTTTTTGACCGGTTTGTTCGCCGCCAGTTCAATCACCGTATCCACCGAAGGGTTATCAAGATTTATGGTGGGGGGAGCGATATTATCGCGCATGGCCAAAAGAGAAAAAATCGCCTCAACTGCGCCGGCGGCACCCAGCAGGTGGCCAACGGCCGATTTTGTGGATGTCATGACCACATCCCCCGCCGCATCCCCCAAAATCCGGGTCACAGCCCCCAATTCAATTTCGTCCCCCAACGGGGTGGAGGTGCCATGGGCGTTTATGTAGTCGATATCGGCGGGATCGATTCCGGCACGCCTGATTGCGGCGTCCATGGAGCGATAGCCCCCGTTTCCGTCCGTTGCCGGGGCGGTTATGTGATAAGCGTCCCCACTCAAGCCATAGCCAAGGACTTCGCCGTAAATTTTTGCACCGCGCGCCTGTGCATGCTCAAGTTCTTCAAGCAACACGATTCCGGCCCCCTCGCCCATGACAAAGCCATCACGATCTTTATCATAGGGGCGCGAGGCCTGTTCTGGCCGATCGTTGAAACCCGTGGACAAGGCGCGACTGGCGGCGAACCCGGCGATGCTCAAGCGCACGATGGGGGATTCTGCGCCCCCCGCAACCATTACATCGGCGTCATCCAAAGCAATCAGGCGGGCCGCATCGCCAATGGCGTGGCACCCGGTGGAGCAGGCTGTAACAACGGAATGATTTGGCCCTTTAAGTCCATGCCGTATGGAAACATAACCCGAAGCCAGATTTATCAGGCGGCCGGGAATAAAAAACGGGCTGATACGTCGCGGCCCGCGTTCATCAAGAACCAGCGCGGCATCTGCAATCCCGCCAATGCCCCCGATTCCCGATCCGATAAGAACACCGGCGCGCTCCTGCTGCTCAAGGGTTTTGGCTTCATATCCCGCATCCTGCAATGCCTGTTCGGCGGCGGACATGGCAAAGACGATGTAGGGATCAACCTTGCGCTGTTCCTTGCGCTCCATCCAGTCGTCGGGGTCGTATTTGCCCTCGCTGGACGGCCCCAAGGGCAATCGGCAGGCAATCTGGCAGGCCAGATCGTCTACCCTGAACTCTTCAATGCGCCTTGCCCCACTTTTTCCGGCCAGAATATTGGCCCAAACAGGTTCAATTCCAACGCCAAGCGGTGAAACGATACCCATACCTGTGACAACAACACGACGCAATTTCATAAAACAGATACCCCGTTAGACGGAGAACTTTAAGAGGTTGCTTCAGTGAGATGCTTGACCGCATCGCCAAAAGTCTGGATGGTTTCTGCAGCGTCGTCAGGAATTTCTACGGAAAATTCTTCTTCAAATGCCATCACCAATTCAACCTGATCAAGCGAATCAGCGCCCAAATCGTCGATGAAACTTGCCTTCTCGGTAACTTTGTCTGCGTCAACGTTTAGGTGATCCACAACGATTTTGCGTACGCGGTCTGCGATTTCGCTCATATTATTTTCCTTTTTATACAAGTCTATATCTAGTGTTTTTAATCGTTTCAGCCGAGCATTTCTACTCTTTTGATCTCGAAAGTGGGCAAAACTCAATAGTTTTTTTGCATCTGAAAGATGTTTTTCTTTTGGCCGCCGCACGAACCGCGCGGACTTAGCACAGTTAATTGAGTTTGGCTATGGTTGCAAAATAATGCACATCCGGCGCATATCAACCAGCTCGGGCACCGCCCCGGCCTGATATCTAAATCATCAGCATTCCGCCATTAACATTTAGCGTGTGGCCGGTGATGTATCCGGATTCCTTCGCCGCCAGAAACAATGTGGCGTCCGCAACTTCTTTGGCTGTGCCCATGCGTCCGGCGGGAATCTGCGCGTTTATGGCTTCGTGTTGTTTTTCGCTCAAAGCCTCGGTCATGGCCGAAGCGATAAAGCCGGGGGCGATGGAATTAACCGTAATACCACGGGCGGCAACTTCCTGCGCCAGCGACTTTGACATGCCGATAAGAGCGGCTTTTGAAGCGGCATAATTGGCCTGCCCTGCATTGCCCGCGACCCCCACAACAGAAGAAATGCCAATAATCCGGCCATATTTCTGCTTCATCATGGGGCGCAAAACCGCGCGGGTCAAATGAAATGCCGCCGTCAGATTTACCGCAATCACCTTGTCCCATTCTTCGTCTTTCATGCGCATGAACAGGTTGTCGCGGGTCATGCCGGCATTGTTTATCAGGATGTCAACGCCCCCCATGGCCTCAATGGCGCGGGGCACCAGCCGGTCCACCTCAATCAGGTCCGACAGATTACAGGGGAGAATATGAGTCTTTCCCGCAATCTCCCCGGCAAGGTCTTCAAGGCGCCCCACCCGCGTGCCACTCAAGGCGACTTCAGCCCCGGCAGCGGACAGGGTTTTGGCGATTTGCCAGCCGATGCCCCCGGAAGCACCGGTAATCAACGCGCGTTTCCCACTCAAATCAAACATATTTCATAACTCCCAGACTATTGGCCATTTGACTATTCGTCATTTAATGTTGCGACAAAATTCTCAATTCCTTCAGGGGTGCCAATGGCCAGCGTTTCCGTTTCGCGGTTGATACGGCGCGCCAGACCACAAAGGACTTTGCCCGCGCCAATCTCAAGCAATTGGGTCACGCCCCCCTGTTCCTCATTTCGGCCGGTGAGCCAGGCAATGGTTTCACTCCAGCGCACCATGCCGGTAACTTGAGCAATGAGGTTTTTTCGAATTTGGGCCGGGTCGGAAACCGGGGCCACGCTTACATTGGAAATCACCGGCACAACGGGCGCACTCATTTGAACATGGGCCAGAGCTTCTTCCATGGCTTCTGCGGCCGGGGCCATCAATGAGCAATGAAAGGGGGCGCTGACGGGCAATAACAGGGCGCGCCGGGCACCGGCGGATTTTGCCAGTTCAACGGCCCGTTCAATGGCAGACGCTGCCCCTGAAATCACGATTTGACCGGGGGCGTTATCGTTGGCCACCTCGCAGACATCCCCGTGGGCGGCACTGTTTGCAATGTCTTTTACCGCATCCATGTCAAGGCCCAGTATCGCGGCCATGGCCCCGGTGCCAACCGGCACTGCCGCCTGCATGGCATCGCCGCGAATTCGCAACAGGCGCGCCGTGTCGGCAATGGAAAATGTGCCGGCGGCGCAAAGCGCGGCATATTCCCCAAGGGAATGACCGGCGACGAAACTGGAGTCTTTTTCAAGGCTTACCCCTTTTGCCTCAAGTACTTTCATAACCGCCATCGAGACCGCCATCAGGGCGGGCTGAGCATTCGAGGTCAGGCGCAACCGGTCTTCCTCCCCCTCAAATATCAGGGTGGAAAGGTTTTCCCCCAGGGCCTGATCCACTTCATCAAAAACGGCGCGTGCCTGCGGGTAGGTTTGTGCCAGGTCTGCACCCATGCCAATCGTCTGGCTCCCCTGCCCCGGAAAAGTGAATGCGCGTCTGGTCATTTTATCTACCTTTAATGTTGTTGAAAAATATCAGGCCCCTGGAGCAAAACTATACCGGAGGGAAAAAGTATTTGAACACTTTCAGCGATGCATAAATAATGACAAAAAGCACGATGAACTGAATGACTTTTTCCATGACAGTTTTGGACATATTAATCTCCGGGTTCTGGCCTGCGGTTAACTTGTCGGCACTTGTTTTGCCGGCACTCAACTTGAAGGCATTCTTCTTGGTGCGCATGGCGCGTTTGGTTTTCTTGAGGGAACAAGTAAATGCCCTTTTGGGTGGTGGCAAGGCCCGGGGACACTTATTCAACTGTAAATGAAGCCAAGACCATCCCGCCAGATCGGGGAACCGGCGCGCCAGCAATCCCCCGTGCGCCCTTTGCCAGGGAAATAACGGCAATTGATTTTCTTTGATCATACTGGTGATTTCAAAGCTGTTTGACCCGTTCAAACCGGCTGCATGACCATCCTTTGCTCAAGGTGCCTGGGGAACAGGAGGGAATTCATGGGTGAATGTTTCGTTTGGGGGGTGGTGTTTATTGTGGCCAAAAAGCCAGATTAAACCCGTTATTGCCATTTCCCGAACGAAATGGGGGGCGAAACCCGTGACAAATCGCTTGCGTTTTGGGGCGCAGGGGCATATATCGCGCGCAGTATTTGTTTGGCCGGGGGCTGAACGGAGGGTTGGTTTATGCCAATTGGATGCTGAATATCGGTGTCTGCCTCCCGTGTCTCCGCTCTTTTGAAGAATTCTTTGGACGCCTTTTTTCGAAATGTTCAAAGTGGCTTTGCGCTGAACGAATGCCTTGGTTTAACATGAAAAGGAAAAGGCGTTTATGGCTTTTTACGAACATATTTATCTTGCCCGACAGGACGTGTCGGCGCAGCAGGTCGAGGAATTGACCGCCAAACTTACGGAAATCCTTGAAAGCAATGGCGGACGCGTTGCCTCCAAGGAATATTGGGGCCTAAAAACCCTCTCCTATCGCATTCGCAAAAACCGCAAGGCACATTTTTCGCTGCTGAACATTGATGCGCCCCATGAAGCTGTTGCTGAAATGGAACGTCAGATGCGGATCAACGAGGACGTTTTGCGTTCTTTGACAATTCGTGTGGATGAGCTGAATGAAGGCCCCTCCGTAATGATGCAAAAACGTGACCGGGATGATCGCTCTGATCGTCGTCCGCCACGCCGCTAGAGAAAAAGGGAGTTTTGATCAATGGCTATTAAGAATCTTACATCTGTTCAGGCCCGCCGCCCTTTTCAGCGTCGTCGTAAAACCTGTCCTTTCACCGGTGCCAATGCGCCCAAAATCAATTATTTAGATATTCGCCTGTTGCAGCGCTATGTTTCTGAACGCGGCAAAATTGTTCCAAGCCGGATCACCGCCGTTTCAGCAAAGAAACAGCGCGAACTGGCCAAGGCAATCAAACGCGCGCGTTTTCTTGGTCTTTTGGCATTTGCCGAAAAATAAACCCGGTTTTTTATATCAACCGGTATCAGCTGGGGCGCGCGAGAAATGGTTCTGGCGGCCTCTAACCGCCCCCGAATTTAGTTCGGGTAATATGCGGGACAGCATTTAGGAGTATATATAATGAAAGTCATCCTTCTTGAACGCGTGGGCCGTCTTGGTTCACTGGGCGACGAAGTTACAGTCAAAAACGGTTTTGGCCGCAATTATCTTTTGCCCCAGGGCAAAGCCATCCGCGCGAACGAAGCAAACCGTGCGCGCTTTGAAAAAGAACGGGCCGCAATCGAAAAACGCAATGAAGAACGCAAAAACGAAGCCGCCGGCATTGCCGCCGGTTTGAATGGTGTTTCTATCATCATGATCCGTCAGGCATCGGAAGCGGGCACACTTTATGGTTCCGTTTCTTCACGCGACATTGCCGATGGTCTGGGGGACAAGGGCTTTAGCGTGTCACGCACGGCTGTTGACCTGCCCCTGCCCATCAAAACAGTGGGCATCCATGAAATCGCACTCAACCTGCACGCCGATGTTGCGGTTTCAGTAAATGTCAATGTGGCACGTTCTGAATCCGAAGCGGAACGCCAGGAAGCGGGTGAAGATATGACCGTTTTTGATTTTGACGATCAGGACACAGCCGCCGAAGACGAAATTGAGGCTGTCCAAGGCTCTGATGAGGAACAGACAGCGGAAGCGGCCTCAGAAGAAGCCGATGTTGCTTCAGAAGAAGAAAACAACGCCTAAGGGTTTGTTTTCAAAAACAGTTATCTTAAGGTCGGACCCTGGTCCGGCCTTTTTTTTGCGCTTCATTTCTTTTCCCCGTTAATCACAGGTAAACACAGGTTCTGCTCAAGAATCAGATAAACATGGCACGCGACCATTTGAATGCTACCCTGCGGGGGCCAATTGTGGTTTAAAAGTGACCGCCGGACTGTTGCGTGCTGCCGGACATTTTACATTTTGCTGGAGACTGCCTGATGGACGCTGTGCGCCAACTACACCCGGATGAAAAAGAAGCCAATTATCGGCTTGCCCCGCACAATATTGATGCGGAACAGGCGCTGCTTGGTGCAATTCTGGTTAATAATGAGGCGTTTTACCGGGTTTCGGATTTTCTGGAAATCGAGCATTTCTATGAACCCATTCACCGGGAAATCTATGAGGTTCTGGGCAAAATCATTCGCGCGGGCAAAACTGCGACCCCCATTACCGCCAAAACTTTTCTGCCCGACGAGCTGATTGAAAATGTGTCCATGGCACAATATCTGGCGCGGCTGGCGGCGGAGGCCACAACGGTTATCAACGCTTTTGATTACGGGCAAACGGTTTATGATCTGGCGCTGGAGCGGGCTCTTATCCAAATCGGGGAAGAAATGGTGGAGGTGGCCTATGATCGGGACGTGGACCTTTCCCCCAATTCCCAGATTGAGGCGGCGGAGCATCAATTATTCAATCTGGCGGAAAAGGGCCGCTATGACGGCGGGTTTCAGGGTTTTAACACCGCTTTGCGCGACGCCATCGAAATGGCGGGGGAAGCTTATAAGCGCGACGGGGGGCTTTCAGGCATTGCCACCGGGCTGACTGACCTGGACCGGCTGATGGGGGGATTGCAACGCTCGGATCTGCTGATTTTGGCGGCGCGCCCGGCCATGGGCAAAACTTCGCTGGCAACCAATCTGGCATTTCATGTGGCAAACTCCTATCGCTCCTCCACCGAAGCGGACGGGCGGATTAAAACGGAAAGCGGGGGCATTGTCGGGTTTTTCTCGCTGGAAATGAGTTCGGAACAGCTGGCGACGCGTATTTTATCGGAGCAGGCGGAAATATCTTCGGCGGATGTGCGCCGGGGCAACATCCATGAAAGCCAGTTTGCCAAACTGGTGGACACCTCAACCCGGCTGGCGCAGGTGCCATTGTATATTGATGATACGGGGGGCATTTCGGTGTCCCAGCTCGCGGCGCGGGCGCGGCGGCTGAAACGACAAAAGGGGCTGGACCTGATTATCGTGGACTATATTCAGCTTTTGTCCGGCTCGGCGAAATCCTCCAGCCAGGGCCGGGTGCAGGAGTTGACGGAAATCACCACAAATCTCAAGGCGCTGGCCAAAGAACTTGAAGTGCCCATAATTGCGCTTTCCCAACTTTCCCGTCAGGTGGAAAACCGGGACGACAAACGACCACAACTGGCGGATTTGCGTGAATCCGGCTCCATCGAGCAGGATGCGGACGTGGTCATGTTTATCTATCGGGAAGAATATTATCTGCAAAACAAAGAACCAAAACCGGGCACAGTTGAACATTCGGCATGGCAGGAGGAAATGAACGCGGTTCACGGGCAGGCCGAAGTGATTATCGGCAAACAACGCCACGGGCCGACAGGCACGGTGAAGCTGGCATTTATCGGTCAATATACGCGATTTTCAAATCTGGCGCAAAACGCGTATCCTGAGACACGAATCGATAAATAATATATCGGTAACGAGCAAATGATTTTTTTGCGAAAGTGGTGGGCAAACCCTTGAGTGCATTTACAGGACAGTTTAGCGGCAGGTTGACCATCGACCTTGGGGCAATTGCGCGCAACTGGAAAGGACTGGATCGGATTTCGGCCAACGCCCTGACGGGGGCCGTTGTCAAGGCGGATGCCTATGGGTGTGGCATGTTGCCGGTGGCCCAGACACTTAGCCGGGCGGGGGCGCAGTTTTTCTTTGTGGCCACCCCTGATGAGGGCATTGCCCTGAGGGCGGCGCTGCCCGATGCCTATATTTTTGTCTTTAACGGGCTGTTTCCCGGCGCGGCAAGGCTTTATGCAGAACAGCGCCTGATGCCGCTGCTCGGTTCACTTTCCATGCTGGATGAATGGCTCAATGTGTGCCTTGAAGTGGGGGATGCCCTGCCCGCCGGATTTCATTTTGATACCGGCATGAACCGGATGGGGTTTCGGCTTCAGGATGCATCAATCATCCAGAACCGCATGCAGACCTCGGGCTATCGGCCTCAGGTTATCATGAGCCATCTTGCATGCGCCGATGTGCCCGCCCATGAAAAAAATTCAACCCAGCGCGCCTTGTTTCAATCGCTTTTGGCCCAATTTCCCAACATTCCCGCTTCGCTTGCCAATTCAGCAGGAACTTTGGGGGGGCGAGAAAACCATTTTCAGATGGTCCGCCCGGGAATCTCACTTTATGGGGGCCGCGCTTTGCAGGGACGGCCCAACCCGATGAGCGCTGCTGTCACGCTGGAAATGCCAATCCTGCAAATTCGCGAAGCCCGGACCGGAGAAACCGTCAGCTATGGAGCGACCCAGACTTTGAACCGGGATTCACGCCTGGCAATCGTTGGCACGGGATATGCCGATGGCTATTTGCGCTCGCTTTCCTCCTCCAATGGCCGCCCCGGTGGCCATGTGGCGCTGAAGGGCAAACTTTTACCTGTTGTTGGCCGGGTGACCATGGATTCACTGGTGGTGGATGTGACCGAAC
>WFOP01000082.1 GCA_015487985.1 Hyphomicrobiales bacterium | reverse complement strand
TAGTCAACTCGCTATTGGTGCGATCAGGCAACATGTCCTGAACGAGAAAAATCAGACAGGTCAGCGCAATCAGAGAATAATTCACATATGCAAAGCGAATATGCTCGATCGGGTTTCTGTCGTGCAGGGGTAAAAACACTAGCTTTTGCTTCTTTTTGTTTTTGCGGGTTTTGGGCTTTTGGTATGTTCGCCCGGCGCCCATAAAATGTCGTCCCTGCCGTTATTATTGGCAACGCGAGAGAGCACAAACAGCAGGTCTGAAAGCCGGTTGAGATAGACTTGGGGCAATGGGGATGTTTCCGGTTCCACTCCAAGCAGGGTGACGCAATCGCGTTCTGCGCGGCGGGCAACGGTTCGGGCCACGTGCAGCGCGGCACAAAGGGGGGAGCCGGCGGGAAGAACAAAGCTGGTCAGGGGTTGGAGATTGTCATTGAACAGGTCAATTTTTTGTTCAAGCCAGTCAATCTGGGCCTGGGTGATTCTGAGGGCAGGGTATGGTTGGTCTTCGTCCGAGCCGGGGGTGGCCAAATCGGACCCCAGATCAAACAGGTCATTTTGCACACGGGCCAAAACCGCATCGATGTTTTTGTCGGTGCTGGCAGCCACGCGCGCAGCGCCAACAAAGGCGTTGGTTTCATCTACACTGCCATAGGCGCAAACCCGAATATCATCCTTGTGCCGACGGGCGCCGCGCACCAGGGCGGTGGTGCCGTTATCGCCGGTGCGGGTATAAATCTTGTTGAGTTTGACCATATCAGCTTGTGCTTTCTTTAGCGGCCCCTATCCGCCACGGGCGACGAAAAAAGCAAAAATCATCAATAAAATCACGGCAACGAATTGCACAATGACCCGGGCGCGCATCAGCATCTGAGAGCGATTGCCCCCGCCTTTGAACATGCTCCACAGGCCCGCCCCTAAAATCAGAACAAGGGCGGCCATGGTGATGAGAATGAGAGTATTCAGGATGGACGTCATTGCCAGGCCCTTCTTTACAAAAAACTATGATGCAGAACTAAGAGCTACTTGTCAGCAAAATAGTTGGAAAGCAAGTCAGCCAACAGGTCATAGATGACACGAATTTTGCGGCTGGTGAATAATTCTTTGTGGGTTGTGAGCCAGATATGCAGCGGGGGGATCACCAGCTGGGGCAAAAGTGGCACCATGCCGGGGGCGGCTGAAACCAGTTCTTGCTGGGCAAATCCAATGCCTAAACCGGCCCGCAGCAGTTCCCATATGGCGGTTTGGCTATCCGTGCGTAATGCAAAATCCTTGCGCGCCAGATTAAACCCCAGATTTTTTGCGCCAGCGGTGAGCAGGTCTGAACGGTCAAACCCCACCAGATCATGCTCAAACAGGTCAGAAATCTCTTTTGGTGTTCCATGTTGTTCAAGATAGGACGTGTGGGCGCAACAGGTGATGGGGCTTTCCCCCAGCTTGCGGGCAATGAGTTCGAGCTGGGTGGGGCGGAACATCCTGACCGCAATATCGCTTTCGCGCATCAACAGGTTTTCAGCCGAGTCCGTGGGCACAAGTTCCAACTCAATGGCGGGATATTTCTCGCGAACAGTTTTGAGCAGGTTGGGCAGGATATAATGGGAAGTGATGGTGGAGGCGGTGATGCGCACCGTGCCCTCAAGTTTGGTGGTGGTGCCTTCCGCCAACAGGGATGCTTCGGTCAACGCGTTTTGGGCCTTTTGAACCTGTTCAAACATGCGCATGGCGGCGGCGTTTGGCTCCAATCCCTTTAGGGTACGGGTAAAAAGGGGCGTATTCAGATTGTTTTCCAGTGTTTCAATATGACGGCCAAGGGTGGGCTGGGACAGGTTGAGCTGACGGGCGGCTGCTGAAAGTGAACCATTGGTGACGACGGCGGCAAAGCTGCGCCACAGGGTCCAGTCTGGAGATTGCCTATTCATTTTTGTTGGCCTTCCATGCGGTTTTGGTGAATTTACCTAAATAAATGAATAGGGCAATTATTGGATAATGGAAAGCAAGAGGAGCTGAAATTATGCAAACCATCACAATTTTGGGTGTTAACGGGCGGATCGGGCAGGAGGTTGCCAAGGCATTTGTTGGGGCCAAATGGCGCGTGATTGGCATGGGCCGTGGCAACAGGGCAAAACTTGAGGGTGTTGAGTTTTTTGAGGGGGATGTGAATTTCCCCGATCAAACGAAACGGGCGATTGCCGAGGCTGATGTGGTGTTTAATGCGTTGAACCTGCCCTATGACAAGTGGGACAAAGGGCGGGCCGAGGCACTGCTGAGCAGGGTGCTGGATGCGATGAAGGGTAGCGGGAAAACGCTGATGTTTCCCGGCAATATCTATAATTATGCTGCCAGCCAGCATGTCATCACCCCCGATACCTTGCAAAAACCGGAAAAGGAAAAAGGGGAAATCAGGAAACGTATGGAAGAAATGCTGGCGCGGGCTTCGGTTGCCGGAGATATTCAGACGCTGATTATCAGAACTGGTGATTTTTTTGCGCCGGGGGCCGAGGGCACAGGTTTTGACATGATCATGATGCGGGACATCAAAAAAGGGGTTTTGCAATATCCGGGGGCATTGTCTCTTTATCATTCATGGGCTTATTTGCCTGATGTGGCTGAGGTCTATGTAAAAATTGCTCAAGCGCGTCAGGAATTTGCCCAGTTTGAAAGTTTTCATTTTGCCGGGCATTTTGCGACCGGCTCGCAGATGATTGAGGCCATGCAGGCCGCTTTACCCCAAAAGGCAAAGCTCAAGGTGTTCCCCTGGGGTCTGTTGCGGTTTTTGGGGCTGTTTATGCCATTGATGCGCGAAGTGGTGAAAATGAAATATCTCTGGGACGTACCCCAGCGGCTGGAGGACAAAAAACTGGAAGCCCTTCTGGGTCAGGGGTTTGGCACCCCGTTTGAGGTGGCAGTTGCCAAAACCACGCGTTCATATCTGTCCTGAAATTGTCTGAAATCCAAGATGAGCGCGAACATCATTTGGCGTCCAGCCTGCTTCTCGCAAAGCGCGCAGGCTGGTGGCACCTTTTGATTTTGAAAGTTTGGCGGCTTCATCGTCCAAAATCAGTTTATGAAACGAATAGACAGGGGCTGGCAGGCCGAGCAGGAATTGCAACAGGATATGAATATCGGTTGCCGCTTGCAGGTCGCGGCCCCGGGTAACGTGGGTGATGTTTTGTTTGGCATCATCCACCACCACGGCAAGGTGATAGGATGTAAGGATTCCTTTGCGCCGAATGACCACGTCACCCCAACGCGCCGGACGGGCATAGGTAATTTGGGGCCGGTCCATTGGCGTGGGTTGGGCGGTGGTAAAGGTGAGTATGCCGGCTTTTGCCACGGCCTTTTCCATGTTCAGGCGATATTGCACCGGTTGATTTTGTTTGAGGCGCCGGCTGATTTCATTTTGTGCAAGATGTTTGCAGGTGCCCGGATAAAGTGGTGTGCCATCGGGGTCGCGTTTTGTGGTGGCGTTGGCCCTGATCTGGGCACGCGAACAAAAACACGGATAGAGCAGGTTCATCGTATCGAGCATGTCAGCGGCGGTATTATAGGCATCAAAACGTGTTGACTGGCGTAAAACCGGTTGTGGCCAAATAAGACCAAGCCAGTCAAGATCTTCAAAAATGGCGTCGATAAATTCAGGCTTTGAGCGGGCAACATCAATATCTTCGATACGCAACAGCCATTGGCCGCCAAGTTGCTTTGCCCATTGGTTTGTAATCAGGGCAGAATAGGCATGGCCCAGATGCAGCAATCCATTGGGGCTGGGTGCAAAGCGCAGGATAGGGTCTTTTTGTGTTTCGCTTATATCACTTTCCTTTTATGCTGGGCTGGAACAAAACTGTCCTTTGAAAAATAACCTTCTGGCATGATT
>WFOP01000081.1 GCA_015487985.1 Hyphomicrobiales bacterium | reverse complement strand
CGGAGATGTGTATAAGAGACAGATGCCGGCGTGCGTATCAGTTCCCGATTGACCCGAACCCGGCCATCCCTGATCCATTGCTCGGCCTGCCGACGTGAACAAAGTCCATGGCGCGCCATCACTTTGGCCAGGCGATTGCCCGACATGATTTTTCCAGACTCGGGTTTCCCTGAAACAGGCTTGTTGCCCGTCAGATTTTGGCTTTTATCACCCATAGCGGGCTCCAGATCTTAAAGTAAGAGTTTGATATGTAGCGGAAACTTATGTGCCTTGCAAAGCCGCCCGAATTGCGGGGGGGCATCTTGGATCATCAAGGGGCACAAGGTCACCGTTTTGGGCCAGACAAACAAGATCCTGATCATTCACTTTTGTGAAGTAAGTATCGGGGGGCAGGTATAAAGGCCGTGGCCCGGACTGAAGGCGATCCGCTGTCATGCGGGCCGTCAACTGGCGGGTTTCTGCAACCGTTAAGGGGCGGCCGGACAGCGTGCGAAGATCCACCACCCGCGCATTACGCAATCTGGAGAGCATTTCTTCGGACATGCCGGTCACATCAATCTGCACCGTGTCGGAATCTTCGGGCAACTCATCGGTGTTGGCCTCGGTTGGGGGGGGCAGGCTCGCGGTTTGCTTGGGCAATACCAACGGCGCGCGCGGCGTATCAAGGCTATCTTTTTCATCGCGATCAAGCACCCCCAGTCCGCGCAGGGTTTCACTCATGACCTCGCGTTCAAAAGTTGAAGGATCCACAAATGCGTTTGTTCCCTCAACTGTTGTGCATGCCGCCAGAAACGGCAACATCATCGCCAATGCAATCAAACGTGGAATGCGCATAATCTTAGCCTTCAGAAATTTCATTTTACCCGCATACCAACCCATAAATACTGCCCTTTTGCGCGCCGCAAACCACATGCGCAGATTTTCTTTACTGCAAATTTTGTCCAAGCGCCAGAAATTGAAACGATTGGTATTAAGTATTTGACTCTCTTTTTGGCAGAAGCATGTCCAAAATCAAGAGCAATGCCCCAAGCGTGATCGCCACATCGGCCAGATTAAAGACAAAAAACGACGTTTGTCCCCAATAAAGGTGAAAAAAGTCCGCCACCGCGCCATAAAGAAACCGATCAACAATATTTGATAAGGCCCCCCCCAATGCCAAAGCCAGACCAACACGGGGCAAAAACGACTTCGCCGTCACCCACCACCACACCAGCAATGCAATGGCAGCACCAAGAATTGTCATAATCACAGGCTGGGGCAGTCCGCCCAGCAGACCATAAGAAACCCCCCGGTTCCAGACCATCGTATAGTCAAGAAACGGCAGGAATTGAACATATTCTCCCCCGCTCCAGCCTTCGATATCAAGCTGATAAAACTTATGCAGCCGGTCAAAAACAAACGCATCAAAACCGAATATGAAGCTAAAAAGTGCAGACCTCTTCTGAAGCACACTCATTGGCTGGTTGCCCCCGCTTCCAACTCACGCATCGCATCTGCATCGCGCGGCGAGAGGTCGGGGAAATCCGCATCGCTTCCCACTTCGGGGGAGACTTTCCATGAACGGGCGCACCGGTTGCCGCTGGCACGGGCAAAAACCACCGAAACACCGGGCACATCATCCAGACGGAAAGCTTCAGCCGGCCCTTCCCCCTGTATAATGTCAATATCGGAAGTGATGGAAATTTCCGCCATATCCTGTCCGTGCTGGGCAACATAAAGATCAACATCGGCCACATATACCTTTGGCGCCGCTTCAAGGGATGAACCGATGGTTTTTTCCTTGCGCTCAATTTCAAGCGCCCCCGTTATCACCTTGCGCAAAGAGCGAATTTTGATCCATTTGGCTTCCAACTCCCCATTGGCCCAGTTTTCAGGAATTTGTGGGAACAATTGCAAATGCACCGAAGAATCTTCGCCCGGATTTCGCTCCAGCCAGATCTCCTCCATGGTGAACACCAGAATCGGGGCCAGCCAGATGGTCAGGCAGTTAAACAGTTCATTGAGCACCGTTAGCGAAGCGCGACGGGTGTTGGAAGAAACAGGATCGCAATAAAGCGCGTCTTTGCGGATATCAAAATAGAACGCCGACAGCTCAAGATTCATGAAATTTGAAAGGGTCGAGGTGACTTTTTTATAGTCGAAATCCCTGTAGGCCTGCCGGACAATTTTATCGAGCGCCGCAAGCCGGGACAACATGAGTTGTTCCAGCTCTGGCATATCGGCAAACTCAACCACATCCTCATCGGAGAAGTGGGCCAGATTACCGAGCAAAAAGCGGAAGGAATTGCGCAATTTTCGATAGGTTTCGACATTGGTTTTGATCGCCTCATCCCCCAGCCGCTGATCGTCCCAATAATCCACCGACGCGGTCCACAGGCGCAAAATATCGGCACCATATTGTTTGACAATATCCTGCGGGGCCACCGTATTGCCGATGGATTTGGACATTTTGCGACCCTTGGCGTCCATGGTGAAACCGTTGGTCAACACCGCTTCATAGGGGGCGCGACCGCGCGTACCACAGCTTTCAAGCAATGAGGAATGGAACCAGCCGCGATGCTGGTCGGTGCCCTCCAGATAAAGCGAAGCGGGCCATTTCAGATAGGGCCATTTTTCCTTGTTTTCCAGCACAAAGGCATGGGTTGAACCTGAATCAAACCAAACGTCCAGAATATCGGTGACCATGGTCCATTGCTCAGGATTTTTCATCCCGTCAAGGAAGCGCTCTTTTGCGCCTGTTGCAAACCATGCGTCTGCGCCCTCGTTCCTGAACGCTTCAATAATGCGCGCGTTGACCGCTTCATCCCTGAGGATTTCATTGGTATCTTCATTGACAAAAACCGCAATCGGCACACCCCATGCCCGCTGGCGCGACAGCACCCAGTCGGGGCGATTTTCAATCATGGCGCGCAGGCGGTTCTGGCGCGAGGTGGGCACAAAGCGGGTGGCGTCAATGGAGTTGAGCGCGCGCTGGCGCAAAGTGTCCCCGGGACCATCCAAATCCTTGTCCATATAGACGAACCATTGGGGGGTGTTGCGGAAAATGATGGGTTTTTTGGAACGCCACGAATGGGGATAAGAGTGTTTTACCCGACCACGGGCGAACAGGTTGTTGCTTTCGATCAGGGCGGCAATCACGCGTTTATTGGCGTCACCTTTTTTACCCTTGTCGTCGATGACGCGCGCGGCGCCTTCTTCGGCCTCAGGGCCAAAATGGGGCACATCCTTGGTATAATAACCTGCGTCATCAACAAGGAAGGGAATGGAGGAATCAATGCCACGCGCCTCAAGCTGGCGAGCATTGGATGACCAAATTTCAAAATCATCGGCGCCGTGGCCAGGGGCGGAATGAACAAAGCCGGTGCCCGCTTCGTCAGTGACGTGGTCGCCGTCAAGCAGAGGGATTTGGTAATCGTAACCATTGGCAAGGCCCGCAAGGGGATGGGCGCAGGTGATAGTGGCAAGTTCGCCTGCGATCACATCGGACCGGCGTTCAAAAGTCAGCTTGGCTCTGGTGGCGCAGTCTTCAGCCAAAGCATCAGCAAAAATCAGTTTTTCCCCGGGCTGCGGGCCGAACTCATTTTCCGCCGCAGTTACTTCATAAAAACCGTAAGAAAGCTTCGAGTTGAAGGCAATGGCGCGGTTGGCCGGAATGGTCCAGGGGGTGGTTGTCCAGATGACCACATTTGCATCCATTAATTCTGACCGGGGTTCATCGCCCGTCGTCGACATTCGTCCAACAGGAAACTTCACCCAAATCGCGTCGCTCTCAATATCATGATACTCAATCTCAGCCTCAGCCAAAGCCGTGCGTTCAACCACGCTCCACATCACAGGTTTTGAGCCGCGATAGAGCTGGCCGGACATGGAGAACTTCATCAACTCAGCAGCGATTGTCGCCTCGGCATCAAAGGCCATTGTCGTATAGGGATTGTCCCAGTCGCCGGTGATACCCAGCCGTTTGAATTCTTCGCGTTGCACATCAAGCCAGCCCTGGGCAAAATCCCGGCACTCCTGGCGAAATTCGTTGATGGGCACTTCGTCCTTGTTTTTGCCCCTGGCACGATATTGCTCTTCGATCTTCCATTCAATGGGCAGCCCGTGGCAATCCCAGCCCGGCACATAGGCTGAATTATAGCCCAGCATCTGCATGGAGCGGGTGACCATATCCTTCAGGACTTTATTGAGCGCATGGCCGATATGGATATTGCCGTTGGCGTATGGCGGGCCATCGTGCAGGGTGAATTTTTCGCGATCCCTGGCCTGCTCGCGCAGTTTGGCGAAAATATCCATATCTTCCCAACGTTTCAGCCAATCGGGTTCGCGCCGGGGCAGCCCTGCGCGCATGGGGAAGTCTGTTTTGGGGAGATTTAGGGTGTCAGAATAGTCGCGGGTGGTCGCGCCAGTATTTTCTTTAGTCATATCGGGCCTGAATTTCTTAAAAGGAACAAACGATCTGGGAACGCTTCTATCAAGCGTTCCCCTGAGATAAAAGGGCTTTTGCGGAATAGCGGCAGGTGGCCACTATCCCTTGATAATCAGCCCCAGTTTTTCATCCAGTGGAGATATGGGCCCCACCGCTGCTAAAGCGGCTTTGGCCTTTTTGCTGTCCGCATCCATTTGCAT
>WFOP01000080.1 GCA_015487985.1 Hyphomicrobiales bacterium | reverse complement strand
GCAGCGGTTGGCCGCCCTGAGATGGTTAAGGCGGACTGGATCCAACGCAGTTCCCCGCGCGGCCCAACCATCATTGATGTGGGTATAAACCGCATTGATGCCCCCGAGCGCGGAAAAGGCAAAACCCGCCTTGTAGGCGATGTGGATTTTGCCGATGTTGAGCCATTTTCCGGCGCCATTACCCCGGTCCCCGGTGGTGTTGGCCCCATGACCATTGCCATGCTGATGGCCAACACATTGCGCGCCGCCTGCATCAAGACCAACGAACCGGTGCCGCAATTTTAGTGCCACAACTGTTCGGCTTTAAGCGCCCCGATCAACGCCTTAACCCGCGCTGCATTATCGGATGCAACGCGCCCGTCCGCATGGAAAAAATTATTTTCGAATCCCACACGGCAATCTCCACCGGCCCTGGCCGAAGCCAATAAACATTCCGTTTCCCCGCGCCCGAAAGCACACACCATAAACCGCCAGCTCTCGGCCAGCCGCTGACGTGCCAAAATCTCTAAAAACGGTTTCAGCATTGAGCTGTCGCTTTGCTGATTTTCACTATAGCGCCCCAACACGAACAACACGTTTTTCTGCTTGGTCGGAATGGTGCCCAACAAAATCATTTTTGTCAGGCGGACAAATTCCTCCCCGCTATAAACAATATGCTGAACCTGTATACCCTGTTCGTGCGCCTCGTAATAAAACCGGCTGGCCGCCGCCAATTCACCATCTGAAAACATCTCACTGAGCGCAACCGACACCATTTCAGGCTTTACTTTTTGCACCAGTTCACGCTGTGCGGCCGGTGAATATTGTCCCACTGCCTCCGTGGTGATCTGCACTTTCAGGCGAGGCACCTGCACCTTCAATTCCCCAAGCAATTCCCCATAGAGTCCTGCATCAAGAACATGGGCGCCATTTTCATCACGCACATGGGCATGAATACCCGTGGCCCCCGCCTCAAAGCACTGCTTTGCCGTGGCAACAATTTCCCCAATGCTAACGGGCAAAGCGGGGTGATCCTTGCGACTTTTTCGCGCGCCGTTGGGGGCAACAAAAATTTGCCGGGTTTCAGATACACTCATTTAATAATATCCCGCTTGTGCAAGCGCCAGATCAACACTTTTTCCCAACCGCTCAACCAGCTCGCCAACTTCTTCAGCACTGATAATAAACGGCGGTGCCAATAGAATATGATCCCCGCTTTTGCCATCAATCGTGCCCCCGAACGGATAGATCATCAGCCCCTGTTCCATTGCAGTGCGTTTGATAATCTTGTTCAGACCCAAAGAAGCCTCAAAGGGGACTTTGCTCTGTTTATCAGCCACCAGCTCAATACCCAGCAAAAGCCCGCGCCCGCGTATATCCCCCACATAAGGATTTTGCCCGAAACGCGCGTTCAGTGCATCCACAAGAAAATTGCCCATATCTCTTACATTTTGCAAAAGATCACGCTCATCCAGTTCCGCCAATACCGCCAGCGATGCCGCCGCCGCCACCGGATGGCCCATATAGGTATGACCATGCTGGAAAAACCCGCTGCCCTGCGCAATGCCTTCATAAATTCTCCCCGAACAAAGCATGGCGCCAATCGGCTGGATACCGGCCCCCAACCCCTTGGCCATACAGATAATATCGGGCACAACTTCATCCTGCTCAAAGGCAAAAAAGCTGCCGGCACGCCCCGCACCACACATTACTTCATCAAGAATGAGCAACACCCCGTACTTGTCGCATATCTGACGAATACGTTTGAAATATCCCGTTTCGGCGGCCACCGCCCCCATGGTGGCCCCCACCACAGGTTCAGCAATAAAAGCAGCAACGCTTTGTGGCCCCAACTCAAGAATTTTGTCCTCCAGTTGATTGGCCATGCGCTGACCATAATCAAAACGGCTTTCCCCCGTCTCCGCCCGGCGCCAATAATGACATGGATCAATCTGGTGCATGGCCGGGGCCAGCAATGGCTCAAACTGCGCCCGGCGCCATTTGTTTCCCCCGGCCGCCAACGCCCCCAAAGTATTGCCGTGATAACTCTGCCAGCGTGAAATGACCTGCGCGCGCTGATCCTGACCGATTTCCACAAAATATTGACGCGCCAGTTTGATGGCGGATTCCACCGCTTCAGAGCCCCCGGAAACCAGATAGACCCGCTCTATGCCAGCCGGCGCCTTTTCAATCAGACGATCAGCCAGCTTTTCAGCAGGTTCAGAGGTGAAAAATCCGGTATGGGCAAAAGATATGGCATCCAGTTGCGCCTTTGCTGCCTCAAGCACCCGGGTGTTTGAGTGACCAAGGGAAGAAATCGCAGCCCCCCCGCACCCGTCAAGATAGCGTTTGCCGGAGGAGTCAATGAGCCAAACCCCCTCCCCCCTGGCAACAGTTGGAAGAAGACCCTTGGTCTGCCGACCAAAAACATGGCCTGACATGGCGCGTATTCCTTTATAACGTTTATACCTTTTGGGGCACCATAATGCCCCAAAAGCAAACGCTTACGCTTTTTGCCAAATCGGTCAATAGCTCAATCAAAAATAATCCTGACGGGCAAAAATAATCCTGACGGGCAAAAATAATTCCGACGGAGCCGTTTCGATATCAGCTGCGGATAACATAGACCGATTGTTTGGCATGGCGCACCACCCGCGCCGCATTTGGCCCAAGCAGATAGTCCTTCAAATCAGGACGATGCGCCTCAATGATAATCAAGGAGCAATCAAGCCTGTCCGCAGAGCGAATAATCTCCTGATAGATGGACCCCTGCACCACATGCCGTATAATGGACTCAGGGTCTTGTGCATCTTCAAAAATCTGCTTTTTGAGTTCCTCTTTTGCATGAGCAAAATGCTTTTCCTCAAATCCTTCAGGAAAATAGCTCCCCACAATAGGCATGGAAAAATTGGGAATAATCGTGACCACATGCAGGGTGGCCCCATCATTCTTCGCCAGTTTTTCCGCGATGTTTATGGCGTTTTTATTAGAACCCGAGCTTTCGCCCAGGTCCAAGGCAAGCATGTAATTATTTGACAATTGGTTTCCCCCAGAATGCCGGAACCGTCTGGCGGCGCCGTTGGAAAAAGATGACGATGCCAAGCAGTAACATCGCCGGGATGTAGAACAGTTGTTTGGGCATCCGCGATGCTGGAGACTGAACTTTTTCAATCACAACAGCTTCCTCCGCATAGAAGTCAAACCCTCCCAAACGCTCAAAATAGGGCGTGCCCGGGAACGGTTCGTCAAGTTTTACAACGTCCTGATCGATGATCGGGGTCAAACCGGCGGTGCTTAAACGGGTCGCACCGTCAGCCTCACCCTCAATCTGTAGCACAATTGTAGTGGAAGTGGTTTGCCCTGTGTCAAAATCTGGACCGGAGACCACAATCCGCATGGCAGAGCCGACCGGTGCCGCTGCAACACTTTGTGTAATTTCAGTCGGCGGACTTTCATGGAATGGCGGCTGCACATAATCAAGGAAGAACCCGGGACGAAACAACATGAAAGCAACCAGTATCAACATGCCCGATTCCCATAGCTTTGAGCGGGCAATAAAATAGCCCTGTGTCCCCGCCGCGAACAATAACATGGCTATCGTTGCAACGATAAACACAAATATTCCTTCCAGCAAACCCACATCAATCAACAGCAAATCCGTGTTGAAGATGAACAGAAACGGCAATGCCACCGTGCGCAGGCTGTAAAAGAATGCTGTAAACCCGGTTTTGATCGGATCCCCCCCCGACACGGCCGCCGCCGCGAACGAGGCCAGCCCCACCGGGGGCGTGACGTCCGCCATGATCCCGAAGTAGAACACAAACAAATGCACAGCAATCAGCGGTACGATCAAGCCATTGGCCGCACCAAGCTCAACCACAACCGCCGCCATCAAAGACGATACAACGATATAGTTGGCCGTGGTGGGCAGGCCCATACCAAGAATAAGCGAGAGCACACCCACACAAATCAGCATCAGAATAAGATTGCCCCCGGAGATGAACTCAACCAGTTCCGCCATCACCTGACCAACCCCGGTCAGGGTTACTGTGCCAACGATAATGCCGGCAGTTGCCGTGGCAATGCCGATCCCGATCATATTGCGCGAGCCAGCAATCATGCCATCAATCAAATCCAGAAACCCGGATTTAACCTCACCCATCAAATTTCCCGACTTGCGGAAAATAGCCTTAAGGGGCTTTTGGGTCAGCAGAATAACGATCAGCAACAAAGCAGCCCAGAATGCCGAAAGGCCGGGAGACTTGCGCTCGATCATCAGGAACCAGACCAGAACAACAATTGGCAGAATATATTGCAGGCCTGTGGTTTTTACATCGTCATAAACCGGCAGGCTGACGATCTCGGAGCTGGGATCATCCATTTCCAGGTCCGGCTTTTTGGAGGCCACATAAACCAGCCCCACATAAGCGGCCAAAACGGCGACTGTCAAAATCGAGCCGGCAGCATCACCAAACGCGCCCCGCGTCCAGCCGATACCAAAATAAATGCCGTAACAAAGCGCACCAAATATCGCAAAACCCAAAAAGGTCGAGATCAATTTCTGCACCAGCGTTTTGGCCGCTGTTACCGGCTTGGGCAAAGCTGTCATACCCTGTTTGAGGGCTTCCAGATGCACAATATAAAGCAGCGCAATATATGAGATAACCGCGGGCAAAAATGCCGCCTTAATCACTTCGATATAAGGAATACCCACATATTCCACCATCAAAAATGCCGCCGCCCCCATCACGGGGGGCATGATCTGCCCGTTCACCGATGAGGCAACTTCCACGGATCCGGCCTGTTCAGAACTAAACCCGACCCGCTTCATCAGCGGAATGGTAAATGTGCCGGTGGTCACCACGTTGGCGATTGAAGACCCGGAAATAAGGCCGGTCATGGCAGACCCCACAACCGCGGCCTTGGCGGGCCCGCCGCGCAAATGCCCCAGCAAAGAAAACGCGATTTTAATGAAATAATTACCCGCGCCCGCCTTGTCCAGCAGCGAGCCGAACAACACGAACAGGAACACAAAGCTGGCAGAAACCCCAACCGCAATGCCAAATACGCCCTCTGTGGTCAACCACATATGGCTCATGGTTTTGGCATAACTGGCCCCTTTCCACTTGATAACATCGGGAATGAAGTCCTGAGAGCCGAAAAACACATAAACCATGAATACCATGGCAACAACAGCCAGCGCCGGGCCAAGCGCCCGCCGGGTGGCTTCAAGCAGAATAACCATGCCCACGCCCGACATAATCAACTGGAATTGCGTTGGCAGCCCCTGCGCGCCGGTATTTGCCAGGGTCTCATAGGCATAAAACGCATAGCCCGCGCAGATGGCACCCACCAGTCCCAGTACCCAGTCAAAAACGGGAACAACGGATCGGGATGAATTTTTGAAGGCAGGATAGGCCATAAAGGCCAGAAAAATAGCAATTGCCAGGTGAAATGAACGCGTCTGCGTATCATTCAGCACCGGAATAAACTGGCTGAAAAATGGATTAAACGGCAAGGGCGAAGCAATCCAGATCTGAAACGTTGCCCAGAACAGGGCAACACCGGCAATAATTTTGCCCACCACCCCGGCCGGATTGCGCGCCCCCGAATCGGTTGAAGCAACCAGATCCTCAAGCTCCTGTTCGCTCAATTTGCGATTTTCCTGATTAGAATCCGTGTTTGATCCCGTATTCGATTCCGTGGCCATAAGCGTGCCCCTCCCTAAAAAGCATTCTTTGGTGCGTGCCCGATAATTTTTTGCCGACTTGAGCGCCGGTTCGTTTTTGTTTAGGCAAAAAATAAAAGTCAGTAATTTTGTAAAACAACAAAATCTCTATATCTCAGAGCCGTATCCCTCAGATACGAAAGTGGCGATGGCACAAATGCGCCACCGCCAAAGTCAATATAACAAGACCTAGTCTAGACCGTTTTCAGCATAATATCTTGCTGCACCCGGATGGATTGGAGCGGAAAGACCGTCTTTTGCCATCTGAGCAGGGTCAAGGTTTGCAAATGCAGGATGCAGACCACGGAACGTGTCGATATTGTCAAACACTGCGCTCACGATGGCATAAACCACGTCATCGGAAACTGCTGTTGAGGAAACGAATGTTGCCCCCACACCAAATGTCTGAACATCATCAGGGTTGCCGCGATACATGCCACCTGGAATGGTTGCAACACGATAATAGGCATTGTCAGCAATCAATGCTTCAATTTCAGGACCGGTAACAGAAACCAGAACTGAATCGCATGATGTTGTGGCTTCTGAAATGGAGCCGGAAGGGTGACCAACAGTATAAACCATTGCGTCAATCTTGTTGTCGCAAAGTGCTTGAGACTGCTCGGAAGCCTTAAGCTCTGAAGCCAGTGCAAATGTATCATTTGTCCAGCCCATGGCGTCCATGACGACTTCCATTGTGCCGCGCTGGCCCGAACCCGGGTTGCCGATATTCACGCGCTTGCCTTGCAGGTCAGCAAAAGTTTTGATGCCTGAATCTGCACGTGCAACCACAGTGAACGGCTCTGGGTGAACCGAGAAAACGGCCCGCAGTTCTTCAAACGGTCCCTGCTCTTCAAAGCGGGAAGTGCCGTTATAGGCATGATACTGCCAATCGGACTGTGCCACACCAAATTCCAATTCGCCCGCGCGAATGGTGTTGATGTTGTAAACCGAACCACCTGTGGATTCTACCGCACAGCGAATGCCGTGAGTAGCGCGGTCTTTGTTTACCAGACGACAAATGGCGCCGCCTGTTGGGTAATAAACCCCTGTAACACCACCAGTACCGATGGATACAAACTGCTGCTGCGCGAACGCGGCGCCAGAAAATCCACTGACTGCAAGTGCAACAACTGCACCCATTGCTAATTTTTTCATTAATTTTCTCCCTTTATTGCCTTTCATTCAGGCTAAACAGAACAAGCCACATTCCTGTGACCGGGTCAACAGTGTGCAAGGACACAAAACGGGAAATTTTTGCATTTTTTTGCAAAAGTCGCAGCTTCCTCCCATTTGAGACAAACCACCGCCATTTTTCGGACATATTTGCCCCCTTTCGGTGCGGATTTGATGACGGCTCCTTCTCGTGCGGCTCCAGATATTACGCCCAACTCCATTAAAGTCCGCCTCCCATCACGATTACCCCCCACCCAAAGCCCCGATATCAGACAATTGCCTGAATATCTGCCAACCCGATAATATCATCCAGCCTGCTCACATATGATCTAAAGAGGCAAGAAAAACGGGTGCCAACTGCCACCCATGTCTCTGAGGCAGACAATTGCAAAAATAACCAGGACAAAATCAACCGGCGCACCCCCCCGCCAAACAACCCAAAAAGCTGCCAGCCAATAATCTGGCTGCCCCATCGGAGCCATGGGCAAGACAAGTTGGCGCAAGATATATAAAATGGCGGAGAGACAGGGATTCGAACCCTGGGAACGCTCGCGCGCTCAACGGTTTTCGAGACCGCCCCGTTCGACCACTCCGGCACCTCTCCACATCGCCCTGATACCACTTATGCGCAGCTTTTCAAGACGTTGGGCTTATGATATGGGCAAAACCCTTGAATAACGAAGAAATCTGCGCCACCAAACGACGTCAAAACGCTTGACTCTTGGCCCGTTTATCAACATAACCCGCCTGAGAATTTGCACACGGGCATGCCCGGCGTGCGCTTTTGACATGACAGAACCGCAGTTCGAGGCCGGAGGAAGCCTGTTGCTTCCGCTAAAAGTCCGCTGATTTGCCACCCGGCAAAACAAAACGGCGCCACAGAACGCGACAAAACAAGGAACCGGTTTGACCGGATAAGACAAAACATGTTCGCAATTATTAAAACCGGCGGCAAGCAATATAAAGTTGCCACCGATGACATGCTTCAGATCGAAAGACTTGAAGGCGAAGCAGGCGATACCGTCACTTTTGACAACGTACTGATGATGGGCGAGGGCGCGGATGTGACCATCGGCGCTCCCCTGATTGAAGGCGCAACCGTTGTTGGGGAACTGGTTGAACAGTTCCGCGCCAAGAAAATTATCGTCTTCAAAAAGAAACGCCGTCAAAAATATCGCCGTACAAATGGCCATCGTCAACACCACTCCATGGTGCGCATTACAGACATTTTGGCCGCTGGCCAGAAGCCGGCCAAAAAGGCACCGGCCAAAAAAGCCGCGCCCAAAAAAGACGATGCTTCCAAAGCCGCCCCAAAAAAGGCTGCGCCGAAAAAAGCTGCCACCGCTGAATTTGTTGATGACCTCAAACTCATCTCGGGTGTTGGCCCCGTACTTGAAAAGAAACTGCATGCGCTGGGCGTAAAATCCTTAAAAGATGTTGCCGCCTTCACAAAAGAAGATGTGGCGCGTGTGGATGAAGCCCTTTCCTTCAAAGGCCGGATCGATCGCGAAGAATGGATTAAACAAGCCGCCGATATGGTAGCTGGCAAAGCAAAAAGCTAACCAACAGGAACGTTTGAAAAATGGCACATAAAAAAGCAGGCGGTTCATCCCGCAACGGACGTGACACCGCAGGGCGGCGTCTTGGCGTCAAAAAATTCGGCGGCGAAATCGTCGTTCCGGGCAATATCATCATTCGTCAGCGCGGCACAAAGTGGCATCCGGGCGAAAATGTTGGTATTGGCCGCGATCATACAATTTTCGCCCTTGTTGATGGCAGTGTAACATTTTCCACCCGTCGCGGTGGCCGAACCTATGTCTCTGTCACTCCAGGCGAGGCGGCCCTCAAGGTGGCCGCAGAATAACGGTTGGGAATTGAAAACTCTTGGCCGGCAGCAAAAAGCTCCCCGGCAAGGTTTTTAACAACCACAATAAATTGCCAGAATATTTCAAGGGGAGCCTGCAACCGCCGGCTCCCCTTTTTATTTTGGATAAAATCATGCCCGAAACATTTGCATTAAACCTGCCGGACACAATTCAAACCGAACGTCTGTTCCTGCG
>WFOP01000079.1 GCA_015487985.1 Hyphomicrobiales bacterium | reverse complement strand
GTTGGGGGTGGACCGGCAGGGGCGCACGCGAAAATTCGGTTCGCGCCGTCACTATTGTTTTTCCCACGAAGGGTATCGGGGCGAATGTGCGCGAATTGCAAAAATTCTGGGCGCGCGTTACGGGCAAAACCCCCATGTCAAAGCATGGCAGATTGATAATGAATATGGCTGTCACGACACGACACTTTCCTATTCCATGGCGGCTCGGGAAAGGTTTATCCATTGGCTGAAACAAAAGTACCAAACCATTGATGAGTTGAACCGACGCTGGGGGAACGTGTTCTGGTCCATGCAATATAATCGCTTTGAGCAGATTGATTTGCCCAATTTGAGCGTGACCGAACCCAACCCCGCCCATGTGATGGATTTTACCCGCTTTAGTTCCCATCAGGTGGTGGCGTTTAACCGTGTGCAGGTCGATGTCCTGCGCGCGCTCACGGACAAACCCCTGATCCACAATTATATGGGGCGGATTTTGGATTTTGATCATTTTGCGGTTGCAGGGGATCTGGATATTGCGGCCTGGGATTCCTATCCATTGGGATTTCTTGAGGACCGTTCCGAGCGGGACGAAAAATTCAAGCACGAATTTATGCGACAGGGGGACCCTGATTTTCAGGCTTTCCATCACGACCTTTACCGGGCGGTTGGCCGGGGAAATATGTGGGTGATGGAACAACAGCCCGGCCCCGTCAACTGGGCGCCTTTTAACCCCGCCCCACTGCCCGGTATGGCCCGATTGTGGGCGCTGGAAGCTTTTGCCCATGGCGCGGAAATCGTGAGTTATTTCCGTTGGCGACAGGTGCCTTTTGGTCAGGAGCAAATGCACGCCGGGTTGCTTAATCCGGATAATTCCCCCGCTCCTGTGTTGGGGGAAGTTAAACAGGTTTTTGCCGACCTCGCACAATTTGAATGTATCCAAAGCCCCCAAGCAACGATTGCCATCGTGTTTGATTATCAATCCGCCTGGTGCTGGCAAACACAACCTCAGGGGGCGGATTTTGACTATTTTGCGCTGGTATTTGATTTTTACAGTGCCCTGCGCTCGCTTGGCCTGACCATTGATTTCATCCCCTCCGATTGCGCGGACCTGAGCCGTTATAAGCTGGTGGTGATGCCCGGTCTTTTTGCGATGTCTGATAAACTGCGCACAGCGATGAAACAGTTCAGGGGCGCTGTTTTAAGCGGCCCGCGCACGGGTGCCAAAACCCCTGACATGCAAATTCCGGTTTCCTTGCCCCCCGATATTTCCAGGCTGGATTTTACGGTGCAAAGCGTTGAAAGTTTGCGTCCCGGCAAGAAAATTCCGCTGGAAGGTGGCGGAAATTTTGTCCGCTGGGTTGAAAATACTGTTGGCGAGGCCCCCGTTCTTTTGTTGCAAATGAACAAAAAACCGGCACTGCTGGGACACACCTCAAATGCCTATCTGAGCGGCTGGCCCGACGAAGCGGGTATGTTGAACGTGTTGAAATTTATCTGTCGGGCAAACCATATTGAAACAGTGAATATGCCAAGGGGCGTGCGCCGGATTAAAACGCAAACCCATGGCTTTGTTTTTAACTATAATTGCCGCCCGGTATCCTTTGAAGGCATACGGATTGAGGCCGCCGACCTGCATATTTACCCGATCAGATAAGTACCAATGCAGTGTGGCGCTTGACTCCTGGGTGAAGGCTCCTAGTCTTTCGAGGGAACGGGCAGGGCTTTTGTGGGACAATCGACAAAGGGACAAAGCCTGAATGGAGGGAATGCGTTGAACTTTCAACCCGGCGAGCAGCCGATCAAACAAGAAACGGTGCCCTTTGTACCGGTCAAGGATTTGCAGGCTGATTTCACAGACAATCAGTGGTATTGTCATCTGGCCCGCCAGACAGTTTATTTCAGTGCATATTCCCTTGAAGATTTCACCCGGGAGCACGCCATTGAATTGGCGCGGAATATTACCACGCTCGCCCCTCAGCTATTGAGCAGTTATAAACGGGATGAACCCGGCGCACCGCTTTGTGACAAAGTGCTGGAAGAGATAATCAGCGTTGAAAAGGTAACTGACCTGTCCCCTTACCCCAACAAATGGTCCATGGTTGGGCAGGATATTTTTGAGCGGGCAGACCTGCCCCTGTTTCGCATAAAGGTGGCAGCGCTCAATGAGGGCAAAGACCCGCAGGGCAATGCGGCCATGATTTTAGTGCTGTCCACCCATTCATTATTTGAAGGGGATGATGCGGTAAAGCTCTCCCGTTCCCAGCCCGTGACCCGCGCCCCCGTTACCGCGCGGCCCTCTCCCGTGTCCCGTTTCAAGAAACTGTCCTATCGGATGCTGGCCGGTGTTCTGGCGCCAATTCAATTGCTGGCGGCCCATACGCTGGCACCAAGGGTGGCGGATGTGGGGTTCAGGTCCATAGTGTTTGAGCGGGCAAAAATCCGCCGCGTTGCCGCCGAACTTGAAATTCGCCAGCAGTCCCTGATGTTTGCGCTGGCAACTTTTGCCTTGAATGACGGGGGCCGGGGTTTTTCCAAAAAATCCATCTCGACAATTTATGCGGATTTGAGTCGCAATGAAGATTTCCAGACCAATGATGAATATTTTTCCTTTCGCATGATTGACCTCAAGCTCAAGGTGGAAGATGATTTCGAAACATATGCAAAAGGTGTGGAGGCGGCGTTGCAGGTCGCTGAGGCGGGGGACAAGGCCGCCACTCAATTGCTGCTCAATGCCATGTTTGCCGCCCATCGCTGGCTGAATGAAAGATTTTCTTTTCTTTATACGCCCCAGTTATTCCGGTTTTCCGCCGGTTATGACATGACGCTGTCCATGGTGCCGCCCCAAAGGATGGGGGGGGGCATGACCATGGGGTTGGTGGAACCGGTTTTTACCGGCACCTATCATCCCGGATTTAACATGTGTGTGTTTGCACCGGGGCGAAAGTTTGTGACATTTAACTTTGGTTTGCGCGCTAAACATCTGGATAAAGTTGATGATATCATCAGGCTTTTTGCCCGTTTTGAGTAAGTGCCCGCTGTTGAGTTTGGCTTGATGCATGGACTAAAACTCGCCCGATTTACCCGCCAATAATCTTTCTCCACATAATTGTGATGAAACAGAGCTGGCGTTTGTTCTCGATTTGACTTTTTGTTTGTGCCATGGGTTGAGGTAGCGGTTCAAACCGCTATGTTCTGTTTTAATAAACCTCGGGGGGCATGCCCCTAAGTCCATACTAAATCTATGTTCCGGATTGCGGTGCAAAATTGGAGAATTTATGAAAACCCGTTTCAAAACCCTGTTGGCACCGTTGGCCACTATTGCAATGCTTTGGACCCCTGTGGTGTCGGCGCAAACTTTGGAATCCGCCAGTGTGGATGTTGCTCAGATTGTTGAAAATTACACAGATATCGCTTTGGCTTCCTATAAGGATGCCCTCAACTCCGCCGTGCTTATGCGCACCGCGATTGAGGATTTTCTAAACAACCCCAATGAAGAAACGCTGGCCGAAGCGCGCACAACATGGCGCACAGCGCGCATTCCTTATGAGCAAAGCGAAGTTTTTGTACATATCAGCCCTGTAATTGAAGACTGGGTTGATCGGGTGAATGCCGGGCCGATCAATGAAAGTTTCATTGATTATGTGGCCGGCGGAACAACGGACAATATCATCAATGCCGATTTTATGAATATCGGGGGGAAAATGGTTGAGATCGAAAAAATCACCCCTGAATTTATCGCCCGGTCTTTGCATCAGGTGGACGGGCAACTGCAAAATGTTGCTTCTGGATACCATGTGATCGAATTTTTATTGTGGGGTCAGGACAATTCGGGCAGCGAAGAGCCCGGCGTTGAAGAGGGGGCAGGGCAACGCCCCGCAACCGACTATGACCTGGAAAACTGCACCAATGGAAATTGCGCCCGGCGGGGAGAATATTTATATGCTGCGGTCAATCTTCTGGTGGAAGATTTGAATGAAGCTGTCAGCCACTGGGTGGTGACCGGAGATGTTCGCCGTGATCTGATGGCGGATCCCGAGGCGGCAATCAGCAAAATTCTCACCGGACTTGGCTCCCTTTCCTATGGCGAATTGGCCGGGGACCGTTTGCAGCGGGCCTTGCTGGTGCAAACAATGGATGCCGAACTGGATCGGTTCTCAAACAATTCCCATATTTCTTATCTGTTTAATGCCCGGGGCATTATCGGGGTATATTTTGGCGAATATTATTCCATGGAAGGGGAGTTGACCCGTGGTCCTTCCCTGGCGGATCTGGTGAAGGAAGTAGCCCCCGATCTCGATGAGAAATTCAGAACCCAGTTGGGGATAACCATGGCCCGGATGCGCCTGCTGATTGATCATGCGCGCGACGTGGAGGCTTTTGACCTTATGATCGCCAACGGAAATGAAACCGGCAACGATCTGGTTGCCGCCACCATTAAAGGCCTGATTGACCAGTCTGAAACCTTATCTGAAATGTTTGATGCGCTTGGGTTGCCTCAAAGCCGGTTCCAAAGTTCTGATGCTTTTGACAACCCCGATGCAGTGACCCGATAATTTGTTTGCTTGTTCAGGCAAATCTGTTTTGGAAACACTTGAATTATATCAAAAGCCCGCGCCCTGAAACAGCGCGCGGGTTCTCGTGCACTTTGCGCGGCATATAATATTTGCAACTTCGGGGTTGAAATTCCCCATGGAATTATAATATTAGTTTTTTCTAATATATAAGTTCAATCGGTATCCTGAGCTTTTCTGGCGTGTGCGATACTGAAATTAAGAGATATTATCATGCAACAAATTACTTTGGTCGTCGTCGCCATTATTCTTGGCCTCGGATTTGGCAGACTTACCGGGGGGGCTGAATTTTCCACCCTTGTTTGTGTTGCCGCCGGTGTTTTTCTGGTAACGCCAAGTCTGTTCAAATTCAAACTGTCTGACCTGACCTCAATTAAGAATCATATGCCAAGCGTCAGAAAAAATCTCTGGATCAACTATCTGCTTTTGGCCGCTGGGGCGCTGGCGATCGGATATGCTTCTCAGGATATCGGCATAGCTGCGGCTTTGTTTTTGCTGGCCCTGTTGCCCGGGGGCGGCATGGTAATGATGTGGATTAAGCAAAGTGGTGCCAATGTGAAACTGGGCTTTATGATATTTATGCTCAACCTGATCCTTTTGCTGCCCGTAACACTGATATTTTCCCAGTTTCAGGCCATCGCAGACCCGTTCTTTCCCGAGCCGAACCTGAATGGTGTGGGCCATGTTATGTCGAGCGAAGGGATCATGCCGCTGGCGCCGTTCGTGATCCTGATTGTCATCCCCTTTTTGCTTTCCCGGATTGCCCTGAAATTTTTCCCCCCTCTGGTGGAGTTTACCGGCAGGCATCAGCAATTGATTTCCAGGGTGACCATGTTCGGGATCGTGTTTTATCTGTTTTCCCTTGCCACGTCGCAGTTGTTGTTTGATGTATCCCTGTTTGATCTGGCCAAGGCATTTGTTGCAACAGGCGCGTTTTATGGCGTTGCAATCGGGGCGGCCATGTATTTCAGCGATGACAGCGCAAACGACAGGGCCGTTTTTTGGCACATTGCAACCCGCTATATTACATTGGCTTTGATAATTGCGGTATTTAGTGTGGACAGTTATGGCGCTTCGTTTATTCTGCCCATCATGATTGCATATTTCATTCAAATGGGATCAGCCGGCTTTTTAAGTAAACGCCAGATCAACCGCGTTGGCTAAACTATGGGAAAGAATTAAATTGAAGAATCCAGTTCTTTCCCGCCGAAACCTTGTGGGTAATATTCTTGGTCTGAGCGCCGGGTTTCTGGTTGCTTCATGCTCTCAGTATATCCCCGAAGGTGCCACCTCTCCCGCTGCCTTGTCCCAGGCAACCATGCTCGCCCAGATCAATGCCACACGGGCCGCCAACGGGCGCAAACCCCTTTCCTACAGTCCCATACTTGGCCGGGCGGCCACAACCCATGCCCGGTTGATGGCCAGCCGGGGAGAATTGTCCCATACTTTGGGTGGTTCGCTGCGCGAACGGGTTACAGCCGCCGGCTATCGCGGTGCCGTTGGCGAAAATCTGGCCGGGGGGCAAAGAACCCTTGAACTGGCCATCAAGGGATGGCTTGAATCCCCCGCCCATCGTTCCACCCTGCTCAATGACAGGTTCAATGAATTTGGTTTGGCGGTCGCCAGTGGGGGCGGCGCGCATAAGATCTATTGGGCCATGATCCTTGGCGGCAGCTTTGCGGCCTGGCAAAGCTGAGTTGCACTTACTCCAAAGCCAAGCTGTTTGCCCTTTAATTGCGTTTGCTCAGGGTTCTCTCCACCGCATCCTGCCAGCCTTTAAGTTTAAGATTACGCTGACGCCGCTCGATTGAGGGGGTGAACTGGTGATCCAGCTCCCACGCGGCTGCAAAATGACGTTCGTTGGCCCAAACCCCCACATGGGCACCTGCAAGCCATGCCGCGCCAAGGGCCGTGGTTTCCAGAATTTTTGGCCGGTTTACCGGCGCATCCAGAATGTCGGCAAGAAACTGCATGGTCCAGTTGGACGCGGTCATCCCCCCGTCAACCCGCAGCACGCTTTCTTCCTCCTCATTTTTCCAGTCTTTATTCATGGCATCCATCAGGTCCTTGGCCTGATAACAGACCGCCTCCAGCGCCGCTTTTGCTATTTCATTGGGACCGGTGGCCCGGGTCAGGCCAAAGATTGCCCCCCGCGCATCCGTGTCCCAATAGGGCGCGCCAAGCCCCACAAATGCAGGCACCATATAAACATTTTGGTTGGGGTCGGCTTGCTTGGCCATATTGCCGGTTTCACTGGCATTTTCGATGATTTTCAACCCATCGCGCAACCATTGCACAGCCGCCCCCGCAACAAAGACCGACCCCTCAAGGGCATAAGAGGTTTTGCCGTTAAAGCGATAGGCAATGGTGGTCAAAAGCCGGTTTTTAGAGCGCACCATCGTGTCGCCGGTGTTGAGCAGGGCAAAACATCCGGTGCCAAAAGTGGCCTTCATCATTCCCGGTTTGAAACATGCCTGCCCGATTGTTGCGGCATGCTGGTCCCCGGCTACGCCGCGAATGGCAATGGGCGCCCCAAACAGACCCGAATAGGTCACACCGAAATTGTCGGCACAGTCCTTGACCTCGGGCAATATTTCCTGGGGCACTTTAAGAATGTTGAGAAGTTCTTCATCCCATTCCTGTGTGGCAATATTGAACATAAGGGTACGCGAGGCGTTGGTGGCGTCGGTTGCATGCACTTCGCCCCCGGTCAGTCGCCAGATAAGAAAGCTGTCAATGGTGCCAAAGGCCAGTTTCCCGCTGCGGGCCTTTTCTCGAATACCTTTGACGTT
>WFOP01000078.1 GCA_015487985.1 Hyphomicrobiales bacterium | reverse complement strand
TGGTCTGGGTGCCGTTCCATGCCGGGGAAAAGGGCGCCGTTTCGGGCCGGCAGCGCAGGCAGGGGCGAAACCCCGCCCGTTCCGCAGCGGCGGCGCTGGGGTAAAAGCTGACATTTTTTGTCATGGGTTGTTTAACCGGGCAAACGGGACGGCAATAGATTTTTGTAGTGCTGACGCCAATGAAAAACACCCCGTCATAGGCGGGATCACGATTTAGGCGGGCGGTGTTGCAGGTATCAAAATCAAGCATGGAACAAGAATAGAGGGGATTAAGGAAATCTGCGAGTGCAAAAGCATAATCAGGTCCGAATCCGGCCACACCCCATGTGAAATTTAATGAGCAAGCCGTTCAGCACAGGTTCAGACACAATGTTTCAATGTTGGTGAGACAACCCGCTTTTCTCCCGGGTTTCAAACTTTGCCGCAGCTTTGAGGGCTGCCAACATAATCAACAAGGGACTAAACAATGAAAAAATCAACCCTTTCCAAGGTGCTGCTCGGGGCAGTATTTGCCGGCGGCCTTTTTGCCTCGACGGGCAGAGCGATGGCGGCCTGCGTATATTCCGAATGGAGAAACGTTGTACCGGGCCACGCCCTGCCCACCATCACCAGCCGGGTTTGTGACGCTGAAATTGCGGTAAATGTTATTGGCGCGGACCCAAGCGGGCAAACTTTTGACTTCGGCTGGGTTGAGGCAACAAAAATCGGCACGGATTCCTTCCGTGCAGAATTTGTCGATGCCAACGCCACCAACAAATTGCAGATGAACATTCTGCCGGTACTAAATTCCATGCATGTGATGATTGAAACAGTGCTGGGTGACGGTGAATCCACCAACTGGACCGCAGACTATGTTTTGAGCAAAACCTACTAAGTAATTCAAAAATACCTGACAAAAGTTTCCCCCCTTCCTGCTCGACAGGCTCTCGGCAAGGGGGGATGGGGCAAGTCTGAAAGTTACTCAGACTGCAAAGGCGTGGGGGGGCAATTCTGGCAGGCATGGCTTAAATCCCCCCACGCCTTACTTGTTTTTAATCGTGTTCTCATGTCTGTCATTCTCCACTTGCCTCATCACCCGGTTTAGCCGGGTGAGCCCGTTCTTGTGGGAAGTTCAGGGGTTAGTGCATCTCGGACGTGATGCGCTGGATTGCCCGAATAAATCGGGCAATGACGGGGGGGGAGCGGAGCAATGATGGGGGGAATGCGGCAATGACGGAATTGCCAAGCAATGATGGCGTATGGCGCAAACTTTTGCCCTAAAGTTTTGTCCATTTTCCATTATTCTCAGAGGACGCAACTGCGGCGGCGATAAAGCGCATACCCTCCACGCCATCGGCCAGTGTGGGTAATAAAACGCCATCACTCTGGCCGCGAATGACCCCGGCGAACTCATCATATAGCGTGGCAAAAGCCTCCAGATACCCTTCAGGATGGCCGGCGGGAATGCGCACAGACACCCCCTCCCCGGCGGCGGCTTCGCTGCCCCTTGTCAACAATTGTCGGGGCTGGCCAAAGGGGGAATACCACATCTGGTTGGGGTTATCCTGACGCCATTCCAGCCCTCCATTTTCACCAAACACACGCAGCTGCAAGCCGTTTTCGCACCCCGGCGCCACCTGGGATGCCCATAGCATACCCCGTGCTCCCCCCTCAAAACGCAACATGATATGCACGTTGTCATCCAGTTGACGCCCTGAAACAAAGCTGGTGAGATCGGCACTCAGACTTTGGGTGGTAAGACCGGTGACAAAACGCAAAATGTTATAGGCGTGGGTGCCGATGTCGCCAATACAGCCCCCAATGCCCGATTTTGCGGGGTCGGTGCGCCAGTTGGCCTGCTTGTTTTCAACGTCTTTTGTCAGCCATTCCTGCGGATATTCAACCTGCACCACCCGGATTTTACCCAACTCCCCATCCGCCACCATCTGGCGCGCTTTGCGCATCAGCGGATAGGCGGTGTAATTGTGGGTCAACAGAAATTTTGCGCCATTTTTGGGGGTGACTTTTGAAAGTTCAACGGCTTCGTCCAGTTGTGCGGTCAGCGGTTTGTCGCAAATCACATGGATGCCCGCTTCAAGGAAGGCTTTGGCCGGGGCAAAATGCAAATGGTTGGGGGTGACAATCACCACCGCTTTTATGCCATCGGGTCGCGCCGCTTCAGTGCGGGCCATTTCTTCAAAATCGGTATAGGTGCGCTCCGGGGCCAGCCCTAAATCCAAACCTGAAGATTTCGCAATTTCAGGCCTTGAGGACAATGCCCCCGCCACCAGTTCGAAATTGCCATCGAGCCGGGCGGCAATGCGATGCACATATCCGATAAATGCATCCTGTCCGCCGCCGACCATGCCGTAGGGGATTTTTTCTTTATTGTGATGGCTCATGAGGTGTCCTTTGATTTCGCTGTGCTCAAACCAGCAGCGCGCGGGCTGCGTCCGGGTCAAAAGGTTCAGGGCGCGAACAGGTTGTTGACAAAGAAACGGCCCGGCCCGTCTCGGCGGATTTTAGAATGGACAGCAATATGTCAACACAGTGCAGACTGGTTTCAAGGGCGCAACGGGGCTTACGGTTTTCCCCGATTGCCAAGGCCATATCCGCCAGCCCCACGGTGCGATAGTTGGCCATCATGCCTTCATCATGTTGCTGGTTGGGCCTCATCAGGGGATGATCCCACGGGGGGACAATATTTTGGGCGCCATTTTCAAACGCCATCACCAGATTACCGCCGAAAAAATTGGGATCGGGCAGAAAAAGCGAGGCCTTGCTGCCATATAATTCCATGTGCGCATGGGTATGGGCTTTGACGTCCCAGGAGGTGGCAAGGGTTATCAGCGCGCCGTTTTCAAATTCCAGTATCGCGTGCACACTGGTGGGGGTTGAAACCGGCACCTGCGCACCTTTGCGCGGGCCGGACCCGATGGTTCTGAAGCTTTGGGGCGTGTTGGCAAGGGCTGACACACGGGCCACCGGACCAATGAGGTTTATCAGATTGGCCACATAATAGGGGCCCATATCAAGCACGGGACCTGCCCCCGATTGAAAGAAGAAATCCGGGTTTGGATGCCAATCCTCCATGCCCGCGCTCATCAAATGACAGGTGCCGGACGTAATTTTTCCCAACTCACCGGCATCAAGCAGTTGGCGCGCCTGCTGATGGGTGCCGCCAAGGTAAGTGTCGGGGGCACTGCATACGATTTTTCCGGTGGTAGCGCTTAACTCGCGAAGGGCCTGCCCCTCTTTCAGCGACAACACGAAAGGTTTTTCACTATAGGTGTGTTTGCCGGCCTCAAGAATATCACGGGTCACGGCAAAATGGGCCTCGGGGGTGGTAAGATTGACAATGATGTCAATCCCCGGGTCCGCCAGCAGGTCGGCAACGGATTTTGCTACCACACCATATTCTTTGGCGCGGGCATTGGCGGCTTCTTCATTCAGGTCCGCAACCGTAGTGATTTTGATGGTTTTGAACAGCGCCGCCAAATGCAGATAGGTGGAGGAAATATTTCCGCACCCGATTATGCCAACGTTTAAGGCACCGGTCATTGAATCTCTCCCATGGTTTTTATGGCGGCAATGGAATGGCGAGCGAACCGTAAAACATCATTTGGCTTATCATGCTCCACAACAAAGGAATTGCATGAGCTGTGGGCCTTCAATGCAGTAAAAATTTTCTTCCAATCCATGGTCCCCTGCCCCAGATCGGCCCAACCATCTTCGTCAAGACATTCCCCGGCGGGGGCAATGTCTTTGACGTGAACCGAGACGATGCGCGGGCCGTATTCTTT
>WFOP01000077.1 GCA_015487985.1 Hyphomicrobiales bacterium | reverse complement strand
CAATTGAGGGGGCGCTGGGGCGGGTTGTTTTGGAATAAAAGTTCCCTTGCATCACGGCCACTGGCATTGCCCTCACTTGCATTGCCCTCACCTGCATCGCCAACACGGGCCTATTGCTCCGGGTAAAGCACCCGGCATTGCGCCATATCCGCGTTCACACGCTGATTTGCAATAATGAGCTGGCGTTCCAGAGCGGCAAGCTTTTGCCTTTCTTCATTGATGTCAATCGTGACCGGGGTTTCATCAATGCGGGTGCCGGTTTTCTCGCACGCATACCTGCCGACATTGGCCCCAATACACTCCCCGGTATAGGTATAGGGAACTGATTGGCGGTGAATGGCATACCCGCGATCAATATTACCCTGGGCAATTGCTATCTTTTGAACAATAGTATCCCGGTCAGCCGATGCGTTGGAAATGCAGGTTTCCAGGGGGGTCGAGCAAGCCGACAAGACAAACAGGGCGGCAAATGTTGTACTGGACAATAGTTTTCGCAAAATTTTTCTCCCGTTCCACTGTCTCAAAGATTACCGATTGAAATCCATGAGGCAAGGTAATTAACATTTGCAACAAAAAAGGGGCACCGGTTTGGCACCCCTTTTGAACTTGTTGTATCGGTTGCGCTTTTGTGGTCGCGTTCCCGAACCGTAAAACCGGCTTCCACTTTCTCTGGAAATATTTCTGAAAGTCTAGCGCTTGGAGAACTGGAATGAACGGCGGGCTTTGGCCTTGCCGTATTTTTTGCGTTCAACAACACGACTGTCGCGGGTCAGGAAGCCACCTTTTTTCAAAACCGGGCGAAGCGCAGGCTCAAAAGCCACCAGCGCTTTGGACACACCATGACGCACGGCGCCAGCCTGACCTGAAAGACCACCGCCAGAAACGGTTGCCACGATGTCATACTGATCTGTACGTTCTGCGGCCACGATTGGCTGTTGCAACACAAGGCGCAACACGGGGCGGGCAAAATAGGTTTCAAAATCACGGCCATTAATGGTGATGCGGCCTGAACCGGGCTTGATCCATACGCGGGCAACCGCGTCTTTACGCTTACCGGTGGCATAGGCGCGACCATGTTCATCCAGCTTTTGCACATAAACAACAGCCTCGGGTGCATCTGCTGCTTCTGACGCTACAACATCTGCGGCAGTGCCAAGATCTTCAAGCGAGTTGAGTGTTTGTTCTTCGGTCATGTTCAACCTGCTTTCACGTTTTTGGTGTTCAAGGCGCCAACGTCAAGAACTGCTGGCTGTTGCGCTTCATGGGGATGTTCTGCACCGACATAAATGCGCAGGTTTTTCAACTGAGCGCGGGTAAGCGGGCCACCGGGCATCATGCGCCGTACGGCATTTTCCAGAAGACGCTCAGGATGACGGCCCTCGATAATTTCGCGGGAAGTACGTTCCTTGATGCCGCCGGGATAACCGGTGTGCCAATGGAATTTGCGCTGGTCGAGTTTTTTGCCGGTCAATTTCACCTGTTCGGCATTGATGACAACAACATGGTCGCCACAATCCATATGCGGGGTGAAGGCGGGCAAATGCTTGCCGCGCAGGCGAGTAGCAATGATTGCGGCGAGCCGCCCAACCACCAGGCCTTTGGCGTCGATCAAGATCCATTTCTTGTCGATTTCGCTGGCCTTCATAGAATAGGTTTTCATCAGATAGATTCCTAGCATCAATACTTGAATTTGTGAGCACCAAATTTGCCCGTATTCAGGACGCAGATTGGCACAAATCCGCTTTAGTTGGGCGCGTGATATATGGTTGAGGATGCAACGTCAAGCACAAATAAAATATTCAAATATTTCAATCAGATAGTTAAGCGGTATTATAGTACCGCAATACAATTGACTGATTTAACTGGTTTTTGTTGTGGCCACCACAATCACACTCAAAGCCACGAACGCCAGCGCCTGATGGGCAAGGGCCAGCGGAATGGGCACCACCAGCACCAGGGTGAGAATACCAAGCAGGATTTGGGCCACGATCAACAGCAAAACAAGCCTGGTCCAGTCGTGCAGGGGGGATGGTCCCTGCCCGGCTTGAAAGATGAACATGACAAGGGCAACAACGCCGATCACATATCCAAGCATGCGGTGGGTGAATTGCACCGTTAAGTGATTTTCGAATAAATTCAGCCAAAGGGGTGACAGGGGTGCAAGATTATCGGGAATCCATTTGCCTTCCATCAGTGGCCAGGTGTTAAAACCGAACCCGGCATCTATTCCGGCCACGAATGCGCCCATGATGATTTGTAAAAACACCAGAAGCGCCAACCCCCAAAATGCCAGTTGCCAAAGTCGTTTGGGGGGATGGGGGGACACTGATTTTTGCGGCACCAATCTGTTTGCAACAAAAACAATGGCGACAAACAATATGCTGGCCGCGCTCAGATGGGCCGCCAGCCGGTATTGGGAAACGTCCACCCGCTCGCTCAGGCCCGAAGATACCATCCACCAGCCAAGGAAACCCTGAAACCCGCCCAGCACAAACAGTGTGGCAAGTGAAGGCGCCAGCCGCCAGGAAAGGCGGCGCTGAAACAAAAAGATCACAAAGGGAATGGCAAAGGCCAGACCAATGACACGGCCCAAAAACCGATGCCCCCATTCCCACCAGAATATGGATTTGAAGGCCTCAAGATCCATCCAGAAATTTTGCTGAGTAAATTCGGGAATTTGTTTATAGGCGTCAAACTCGGCCTGCCAGTCCTGCAGACTGAGGGGGGGAATCATGCCGGATATGGGTTTCCACGAGGTGATTGAGAGGCCAGAATCGGTCAGCCGGGTCATGCCCCCGATGCTCACCATGAGCAAAATCATCGCCGCCAGCACATAAAGCCAGATGCGCACCGGCTTCAGGCGGTCCGGTGCCGGCGCTTCAAGGGTGTTGATGGCGGATTGAACGGAGAGATTCACGGGGATTTTCCAATTTATTTCGTAGTTTTTTGTAGTGTTGGTATGCAGAAGTGGTAAAGGGGGGCAAAAGCCATAACAATATGCAGGTTGGGCGATAGGCAACCCGGCGCATATTTAAGAGTGTTTGGAACGGTTGTGAAGCAGCGCGCGCGAAAATTTATCGGAATCTGGATTATTCTTTTTTTGCTCATCGCCTATCCGCTGGGAATCGCGGTTATTTACGCCGAATTCCTGACCGGGCTGCCCACATTGGGGGCGCTGGGATTTTTTATTGTTGCGGGATTGGCCTGGGCGTTTCCTGCCGGCATGGTAATCAAGTGGATGGCCCGCCCGGACACATCCGCCTGAGGGGGGAAATTATCGGCGAAAGGCGGCTGAAAATATCGCGCCGGTTGCAAGAATTTCGACAAATCTGTGCTGCTGAAAGTTGCCGTTGAGGGAAATTCTGGGCAGGGAAGTAAGTGCATCGCGATGGCGATGATAAATGCCACCGGGCAAGGTGGTGACTGCCGAGGTCAGCTTCAGTTTTTTGGCAATTTCATACTCGCGCGGCCCCGCCGAGGCTTTTCCCCCGATCGGATAAGAAAGATGTTTTGGGGCAAAACCGTATTGGGCATTGATCACCTCAATCCCTTGGGCAATCTCCTGACGGGCGCGCTCCCTGTCCAGTTTTGCCAACTCAAAATGATGAACCGTATGGGCACCAATCGTGCACAAAGGTTCATCGACAAACTCTTTCAACTCCGCCCAGTCCATGATCAGTTCGCGGCAGTGGGCGTCCATATCCAGTCCATAACCGGCGGCAAACTCGCGGATGAATGTCACCCGGTCATCCTCGGGCATTTTGCGCATCCGCCAATAAAGCGCATTATAGACCGCATGTTTTTGGGCAAGCGTATTGGTATCATAATAGGAGATTTCGCCATCCTGATTGGCGGTGGCAACCGCGTCCTGTGTTGCAATGACATCTTCAAGCGCCTGCCACCAGACCTGCCCCACCCCATCCACAAGGGCGGTGGGCACATAAAGGGTAAAAGGGCATTTTCTGCGCCTTAAAACCGGCAGCGCGTGAACAAGATTGTCCCGATAGGCATCATCAAACGTGAAAACCACAAACTTGCCGGAACTGGCCGCCGGGGCTTTGATGCGCTCAATGGCTTCGTCCAGCGAAACGATATCCAGCCCCATTTCGCGCACCCGAATAATCACATGTTCGAGATATTGGGGGGTAACCTGAAGGATGGCATTGGGTGAAAAATCGGCGGGGCCGTCGGGCAATACGCGATGCAGGGTAAAAATTACGCCCCGGGATTTTGACAAGGCGCGCACAAGGCGCGGGGTCTGTGTTGCCCAAAGCAGTTCAAAAGCAGAACGGTAGGCCAGGTATTTCAAGTTCATCATTTATTGATCCAGCCCTTAAACATGAGGCATTGCAAGGCGCATTGATTACAACTCACAATCAATCAGGCCGCATTTGCGTGGTTCTTTGCCATGACCAAAAGCGAGGTACGCGCAAACCCCAGCGCCGCCACATCCTCAAGCGCCCTGTGGGCGGCAATGTTTTCCGGCTGTTCCCCCGTCACCAGCGCCACACGGCCCTGCAGACCGGTAAACAAGGGCAGGGTCGAGCCGGCACCAACCTCCCCGGCAAAAACCACAACCACATCACAAATATCACAAAGGGCCTCCACCAGAATTACCGGCTTATCCGAATCGGCATAAATCTGGCGTTCCGTGCCCCAGTAAACTTCGGTTATCCCCCCCTCCTCTGAAGGAAAAACCACTTCGCCAAAGTCCACCCTGTCGGCGGCAAGATCGGAAATGCCGGGGTGCGACGAAGTGACACCGCTGCCCGCGTCGACAATGGCGACGGTTTTACCCGCAGCCAAAGTCTCGCTGATGAGCATCTCCCCAACCCCGATACAATCCCCCCTAGAATCAAATGAAACGAGATAAACCAGCTGTTCTTTGCCGGTGCAGAGGGCTTCTGCCAAGTTATAAAAATCAGCATCGGCCTCTTCGAGTTGCAAGTCTTCTGATTCTGCCTCAGCGGAAGATGGTGCGGGATTGTGCGTCTGATGCCGGTCATTTTCAGATACGGAATGAACAGGCGCAAAATTTTGTGTGCTTTGGGTTTGAGCAACGCCTTCATTATCCCCTGACCGGGTTTGCAAATCCGCTTCTTCTGATGGTGATGAGGACATGTCATGGTTTTGCAAATCAGGGTCAGAGTCAGGGTCAGGTTCACGGACGAACCCATGTTCAGTTTCATATGCAGCCTCAGGTTCACCCGCATACCCAACTTCAGGTTCATATTCTTCCTTAAGCGCCCCGCCCCCACGGGACTGCACAGGCGGCACAGCGCTGAGTTCGGCAAACAATATCCCGCCAACCTGCACCGAAAGAGCAACGATTGCCACGGCAACCAAAATCAGTGAACTCTTGGGGGCAACCGGCTTCAACGCCGGCATCGCAACAGCAATCACGCGCACATCTGGCAGAACAGCTCCAGTACCGGCGCGGGCGGTGGCTTCTCTGTAACGCAACAAGTATGTTTGCAAAAGCGCCGATTGCGCGCCCGCTTCCCGCTCCAGCTCTTGCAACTCAACCGAAGACGTGGCGGCATTGGAGGCACTGAGCTTCAGGCGCGCCATATCCTCCTGCAAAGATGCAACAAGGGCGTCTTCAATTCTTGCCTCCGCCATAATGGCATCGGCAACGCTTCGCCCCTCGCGCAATATCTGCTTGTTGATTTCTTCAATCTGCGCGCTGATTGAACGCACCTGGGGGTGATTGGGCAAAAGGGTTGCCAAAAGCTGCGCCTTTTCCCCCTGCAGGCGCGCTTTGTCCTGGGTGAGGCGCTGAATGACAACCGAGTTCTGTACCTCTGCGACACCATCAATGGATTGCCCCGAATTCAGCAGGTCACGAATGAGGGTGGCTCTTGAACTTGCGGTAAGTTTGCGCTCCTGGGCGGTGGAAATCTGGGCGGCAATATTTGACAATTGCTGGTCCAGAAGGGATGTATTGTTGGCGCCGGTAAAAAGGTCGTTTTCAACGCGGAATTTGGCGACGGCGGATTCTGCTTCAACGACATTCACCCGAAGTTTTTCAATTTCAGATTGCAGCCAGACACTGGCGCCTGCCGTGTCATCTGTCGAAAGTTCGGCCCGGCGGGTCACATGGGCTTCTGCGATGGCGTTGGCGATGTCGGCGGCAAGGTTTTTGTCCTGTGCCCGCACCAACACCGATATCACACGGGAATCGCGTTGCTGGATGACCGTGACCGCCCTGGAAAGATTGGCCAACACTTTTTGCTCTGAGCCCTGCGTGCGCTCGGGGGGGCGCCCAATCAGCGCAAACAATGAATCAAGTGGCGATTTTGCTGTGCCGTTAAACTCCTCCACTTCAACTAGGTTCAGGTCGCGAATAACGCGCAAAAAATTCTCGGATGACTGAATCAGTTCAACCTGGGAGGACATGATTACGGCGTCTGATACTGCAGTCTGGCCCGGCCCGGTATCGTTGGTGGCGCGTGAAAATGTATTTTCCCGGCTCTCAACCAAAATCGAGGCAGAAGATTCATAGGTTTTGGGAACAAACGAAAGCAACAGATATGCAAGGGCGCAGGAAAGCACCGTAACAATGACGATTCTGAAACGCCTTTGCCATAACTGCGCCCCCAGATCGCGCAAATCAATTGACGAATTCTCGTAATCCACAGGCATGGCCATCAGGTATTTCCCTTGTAATCAGACACGATTCTTTTAGGTCAAACGTAGTAAGCAATCCGTTAACTTCCGCAGCGCCATGGGGACAAAGAAAGAAAATAAGGGAAATATTAACCATAATTATGCCTGTTAGAGGCACTTAAACTTAACTTGGTGTGCCCATGCGCTGGTTTTCTTTGCTTATCGTTGTTCTGCTCCTGCCTCTTGCGGGGTGTGCAGTAAACCAAACTCCCCAAACCTATCGCGTTCAAACGCAGGGGCCATATACGCTGGATTCAGGGGATGTATTGCGGGTTTCGGTGTATGGCGATGCGGAATTGAGTTCGCTTTATCAGGTGGATGACAATGGCACTATTTCATTTCCACTGGTGGGACCTGTTCAGGTGCGTGGACAAACCACGCAGGTTGCGGCGGCGCGAATCACCGCAGCTTTGGCGAACGGTTTCATGCGCAACCCAAATGTTGCAGTAGAAGTTGCCACCTATCGGCCATTTTTCATTCAGGGGGAAGTCACCAACAGCGGGCAATTCCCCTATCTTTATGGCATGAGCGTTCGCGCTGCCATCAGCACTGCGGGGGGCTTTACCGATACGGCCAACCGCGTGCGTGTGCTGATTTATCGGCCACAAAACGGGCAGATGACCAAGGGCACCGTGGGGCTGGACTTCCCAATTCAACCCGGCGACACAATTGTGGTTATGGATCGCTGGATTTAAGGGCTGTTGGGGTGAGCCAAAACAAAAGTCAAAACTCTCCATTGCGCATTTTGATGGTTTTGCGCGCCCCCGTGGGGGGGTTGTATCGTCATGTGATTGACCTGACGGACGAGTTGGGCAGGCGCGGGCATCAGGTGGGGCTGATTATGGACAGCTCCCTTGGCGATTCACAAACCGATAAACGTCTTTCTTCGCTCAAGACGCCGCCGGCACTGGGGGTTAAGCGTATTCCCATTCCCCGCCTGATTGGACCGGGGGACCTGAGCGCAATTTTTCGCGTACGCAAGCTGGCAAAAGCTATGAAGGTGGATGTATTGCACGGACACGGTGCAAAGGGGGGCTTTAATGCCCGCCTGGCCGGTTTTGGACGCCGCAATATGATTGCCGCCTATACCCCGCACGGGGGCGTGCTTCATTACGGTCAAAAATCGCCGGTTGGCAAAATGCTGCATACAATCGAGCGCGGACTGCTCAAAATTACCGATGCCATTTTGTTTGAAAGTGCCTTTGCAAAAGCGGCCTTTGAAAAGCAGATTGGCAAAGTTCCCTGTCCCGGCCCTGTCGTTCTTAACGGTTTGCTTCGGACAGACTTTAGCCCGCTTGATCCCAGGCTGGTGGAATTTGATTTCGCCTATGTGGGGGAATTGCGCGCGCTCAAGGGCATCCATTACATGCTGGATGCGCTGGTGAACGTAAAAAGAGCTGATGGCAGTGCCGCCACGCTGATATTGGGGGGCGGAGGGCCCGACGAAGCCGCGATAAGAGAACAGATAGAAATGCTGGGCCTTAAGGAGCGGGTGGTGATGGCGGGGGTGCAGCCGGCATTAAATGTTTTTGCCCGTGCCGGCGTTGTAGTCATGCCCTCGCTGATGGAATCCCTCCCCTATGTGGCGCTGGAGGCGGCGGCGGCATCAAAACCGCTCATTGCAACCGATGTGGGGGGAGTGAAAGAAATATTTGGCCCCACTTCATCCGCCCTGTTGCCGGCCGGGGATTCTGAGGCCCTGCGGGCCGCAATGCAAAACGCGCTTGATGCCCCCCAGGCGGCCAATGCTGAGATGAAAACGCGGCTGGCTTGGGTCGCTGAAAACTTTTCCATACAAAAAATGACCGACGGCATCGAAAAAACCTATTACGAATGCCTTAAACAGGCAAAATAATCATGACGCACTGATTCAGAAATGCGGTGTAGAGAATTGAAAAAACATACGTTTTTAATTCAGGTCGCATTCAGACCGGCCAACCGGTTCGTTTTTGAAAAGTAAGAGGGGTTCACGGAGTTTTCACTCCTTGCAGGACATAATAAGACAGTTTAGCGCGTTATCTGCAAGTTAGTGAGTATTGACGATGTTCCACCTCGACCCCAAGACAACCATCCATGAACATTTCAGCGCTGAGATATCTCCCAACAAGGAGAAAGTCGAACTTTCGGATCTGGCCAAATGGGCCATTGAACAGCCGGTGAAAAAAACCATTTCTTCCGCTGTCGTTGTGGGGGTAAGTCAGGCGGTTGAAGCATTGTTGTTGTTGTGTATCGGTTTTGCCATTTACTGGTCCTATGTGGAAACACCCAACAACCAGCTTTATGTACCCGTTATTGTGATTGCAACGATCAGTGCCAATGTGATGTTTAATCTGGCACGAACACATTCCATGTGGATTTATCGCACGGGGCTGCATCAGGCGGGCCGGCTTTTGGCGGCGTGGTCGATGGTCTTTGTGCTGATTGCTCTGGTTGCCTTTTTGCTCAAAATTTCAGATCAGGTGTCACGGGTCTGGATGGTCTCATGGTATGCAAGCGGCGCTGTTATGCTGGTGCTGTTTCGCATGGGTCTGCGCGCCCTCATCGCCAAATGGACCAAAAGTGGCAAACTCAAGCGGCGCACCGTTATTGTGGGGGGGGGCAAAGATGCCGAGGAACTCATCAAGGCCCTGCGCGAGAGTGCCGAGAATGAGGTTGAGCTGGTGGGGCTGTTTGATGACAGGGTGGACAAACGCTCCCCGGCCACGGTGGCGGCCTGCCCCAAGCTGGGCAATGTGGATGAACTGATCGAATTTGCACGTCTCACGCCGCTGGATCTGGTGATTGTTTCCATGCCGCTTTCTGCGGAAGACCGGGTTTTACATATGCTCAAACGCCTGTGGGTGCTGCCGATTGATATTCGCCTTAGTGCGCACATGAGCAAGTTGCGCCTTGCCCCCTCCGCCTATTCATATATCGGAGATGTGGCCATGTTTGATATGGCGGACCGGCCCATATCCGACTGGAATCTCGTGTTCAAATGGGTGTTTGACAAGGTCGTTGCCATCAGTGCGCTGATAGTGCTCAGCCCGATAATGCTCATTACTGCGATTGCCATTCGTCTTGAAAGCCGGGGGCCGATTTTTTTCCGCCAGGCGCGGCACGGCTTTAACAACGAACTGATTAATATTTACAAGTTCCGCTCCATGTATACCGAAATGAGCGACCTCAACGCAGAAAAACTCGCCACAAAGGATGATCCGCGCATCACCCGGGTTGGTCGTTTTATCCGCAAAACCTCCATTGATGAACTGCCCCAATTGTTCAATGTTCTAAAAGGCGAACTCTCTATTGTGGGGCCACGCCCGCACGCGTTGCAGGCCAAGGCGGCCAACAAGGTTTATCATGAAGCCGTGGGGGGGTATTTTGCGCGTCACAGGGTAAAGCCGGGCATGACCGGTTTGGCCCAAATCAATGGCTGGCGCGGGGAAACCGATACGGTGGAGAAAATTGAACAGCGGGTAAATTACGATCTGCACTATATTGAAAACTGGACGCCATTTTCTGACATTTACATCCTGTTTATGACGCCGTTTTCCCTCATTTCAAAAAATGAAAACGCATTCTAATGAGCACTTTGGCGGGTAAACAGGGCGTTGGGAGCACCGGCTCCCCTTCCCCCGCCCAACCTGTCTATGCCAGCAAACTTCACCTGCTGGCGAAGGCCTGGCTGGCCCCCGTGGTGGCCGTGTGGATTGTCTCGGGCGGATTTGTTCTGTTTGAACCTTCCCCTTATGAGTTGGTTTTCCTGTTGGTTTTGCCGCTGGCCTATCTGGCCGGAATTGGTATCCATCGCAAAACGCTGGGCATTTTCCAGTTGATGGTGCTGTTTATTCCATTTGCGCTCATTGGCGCATTTCAGGTGCGTTTTTCAACGACCATATCGGGCATGATATATGTGATTGTGACCGTATTTTTATGGTTCACCGCCTATGTCGCTGCCAACTATATCGCCGACAATCCACAAAAACGCCTCGGGGGCATAATGAACGCCTATACCGGGGTGGCGGTATTTATTTCTGTCATTGGCATCCTTGCCTATCTCGGCATTATCCCGGGATCGGAAATATTCTTGCGCTATGATCGGGTAAAGGCAACATTTCAGGACCCCAATGTTTTTGGACCATTTTTAATTATCCCGGCAGCCTTTGCACTGCAACGCATGCTGCTGGACAAGGGAAAACGCGCGCTGGTTGCAGGGGCGATATTTGGCATATTACTGATCGGAGTCTTTGTGAGTTTTTCCCGCGCTGCGTGGGGGTATATGATTTTCACAACCGGGTTTGTTTTTATTGCCTGCTTTATACTTGAGGCCAACAACAAGGAACGCAGTCGCATGATCGGCATTATGCTTGTGGGGCTGGCACTGGCTGTTGTGGCGTTGATCGGGCTGCTGAGTATTGAATCCGTGCGTGAGCTGTTTTTGCAACGCTTCAGCCTCAACCAAACCTATGACTCAGGCTCAACAGGCCGTTTTGCACGCCAGGCCTATGCGTTTGAGCTGGCCCTCAGCAATCCCTTTGGTATCGGACCATCCGAATTCAGCTATTTACGTGTCACAGAAGCGCCCCATAATACCTATGTCAAAGTATTGCTGGCCTATGGCTGGATTGGCGGTCTGGCCTATTTTTCTCTGGTATGGATGACCTTCAAGCACGGGTTTGCAGCATTGAAAAAAGCATCCCCAAACCGCTTGCTGATGATACCGCTGATGGCAAATTTCATTCCCCTTGCGCTTGAATCGGCAATAATTGATACTGACCACTGGCGGCATTTTTTCCTGCTGGTGGGGATGATCTGGGGAGTTGCCGCAGGCTATGAACGGGTCAACGATGCACAGGCCACACGCCGGGGGCGGCTGATCTAGCTCCTTATTTGCGGCAAACTCAAAAGGGAGAAACGCTATGTCCGGCTCAAATGAATATACGCCGCCAAAGGTTTGGAAATGGGAAAAACAAAGCGGGGGCACCTTCGCCAATATTAATCGCCCTGTCGCAGGGGCAACCCATCAAAAAGACCTGGCGGTTGGCAAGCACCCGATACAGCTCCACTCCCTTGCGACCCCGAACGGGGTCAAAGTCACGGTGATGCTGGAGGAATTGCTGGCTTTGGGATTTGAGGGGGCCGAATATGACGCCTATTTTGTCAATATCGGCGAGGGGGAGCAGTTTGGCAGCGGATTTGTTGCCATCAACCCCAATTCCAAAATTCCTGCAATGCTGGACAATAGCGGCCCCGCCCCGATACGGGTTTTTGAGTCCGGGGCGATATTGCTTTATCTGGCGGAAAAATTTGATGCCTTTATTCCCACATCCCATGAAGGGCGAACCCAATGCCTGAACTGGTTGTTCTGGCAGATGGGCAGCGCGCCTTATCTGGGGGGCGGATTCGGGCATTTTTATTCCTATGCGCCAATAAAAATTGAATATTGTATCGACAGGTTCGCAATGGAAACAAAGCGGCAGTTGGATGTGCTGGATCAGCATCTGGCGGACAATCAATTTATGGCCGCACAAATGTATTCCATCGCAGATATCGCTATCTGGGCCTGGTATGGTCAATTGGCGCTGGGGCGGATTTATGATGGGTCAGCGGAATTTCTGGATGTTGGCGCCTACAGGCATGTGCAGCGCTGGGCGGCAGAAATTGACGCCCGCCCTCCGGTAAAACGGGGCTGCATGGTCAACAGTGCGCGCGGGGAACTGCATACCCAATTGCGCGAACGCCATGATGCATCTGACTTTGAAACAAAAACTCAGGATAAAATTGAAGCGGCAAAATCCCAGGATATACAAAAGTGAAAATGGTCGGAGTGGCAGGATTTGAACCTACGACCCTCTGTCCCCCAGACAGATGCGCTACCAGGCTGCGCTACACCCCGACTAGAACCTGTTTAATTTTGACAAAGTCAAAATGAGGCTCAATATTTTCAAATTGTCACGCTTGCGAACCCCTAAACCGGGTTCATCTTTTATATAAGCGCTCTTGCAAAAAAGTCCTAGTTTTAACCGGGTTTGTCGTCAAGTGATAAAAGCCCATCGGGGGGAAATAATAAGTTTTACGTCTGCAGGGGTGTCTGATGCGCCCGTAAGGTTTGATGTGGCGGCTGTGATGACAATCTGGAAATTGCGGGCAAGATATTTTTCAGCCAATTCACAGGTCGTTTTGAAACCTGCAAACAGGCACAGCCATGCCCCTTAAAAAAGGTCTCCGCATACGCAGACCATCAGGCCATTGCGGAGAGCTATATAATAGAATGGGTATGGTTACGAAATTCTTAGGACAAAAGAAAGCAGCTGTAAAACCCGCCGCAATCCGTGTAATGATTTGAAAAAACCGCCGCTATTCTACTCGCGCGCGTTGTCCAGCAAACGTTTACATTCGAGCAGTTCGCGCATGACTTTGGAAAGCCGGTTGCGCTGGCGCGCCGAAAATCCCCCGCCGGGTGTCGATGTTGTTAACGTCCCCTTGGTCGCCTCATTGGCTTTGGTGGTGGATGTATCTGCTTTGGCCCCCGTGGTGGTCCCAGCAGTTCCATTGCCCGCTTCCAGCGCCTCAAGGCTGCCGGCTTCGCCAATGGCAATGACGTGGCGGGGCCCCTCTTCCTTTAGAATGCGTTGCACACCCTTGATGGTAAAGCCCTGATCATAGAGCAAATGGCGAATGCCTTTTAACAGCAACACATCTTCGGGCCGATAGTATCGGCGACCACCGCCACGCTTTAATGGTTTTATTTGTGAAAAACGCGTTTCCCAAAACCTGAGCACATGCTGGGGCAGTTCCAGCTCGCCTGCGGCTTCTGAAATCGTGCGGAAGGCTTGTGCTGACTTCCCCACAGGGCATCTCCGTTAATAAATTGCTTTATTTCCCAGTGCCAACCATAGATTTGTTAATTTTGGATTTCAAGACATTGCTTGGCTTAAAAACCAAAACTTTCCGGGGCAAAATGGGAACCTCTTCGCCCGTTTTGGGGTTTCGGCCAATGCGTTCTTTTTTTGAGCGCACATGAAAGGAGCCGAATGAAGAAAGCTTCACCGATTCCCCGTTTACCAAAGCATCGCTCATATGCTCCAAAACCCGTTCAACCAAATCAGCGGACTCTGTCCGCGATAATCCAACTGTGGCATAAACCGCCTCAGCCAAATCAGCTCTTGTAAGTGTTTTTTGCCCCATGGCCCTTTCCAACCCCCATTAGAAATCCGCGCAATTTCTCGACAATAATGCCGTATGGGTTTGATTAAACGCTCTTTTTTTCAATTGGTCAATCAGGATTTCCAACGAATCAGGCATGCGCCCCAGGTAAAACCACCGCCCATGGCTTCGAGCATGACCAAATCACCGTCTTTGATTCGCCCGTCCAGCACGGCTTCATTCAAGGCCATTGGCACCGAGGCCGCCGAGGTGTTGGCGTGTTGATTTACCGTTATGACAACTTTTTCCGGCGGGATTCCAACTTTTTTGCCGGCACCGTCGATAATGCGGCGATTGGCCTGATGGGGCACGAACCAATCAAGTTGATCGGCGCTAAAGCCCGCATCTTCAAGAACACCGTCAACAACGTCGGTAATCATGCCCACGGCATGGCGGAACACTTCTTTGCCCTCCATGCGCACATGGCCGTTTGTTCCCGTTGTGGAAACCCCGCCATCGCAATATAATTTATTCCAGTGGGTGCCATCGGAGCGCAAACGGGATGCCAAAATCCCCTGATCCCAGTCATCCTCATCCGCTTCAACAGCTTCCAGAACAACCGCCCCTGCCCCATCGCCAAACAGCACGCATGTAGTGCGATCTTCCCAGTCTAGCAGCCGCGTTGCGGTTTCTGCGCCAATGACGAGCGCCCGTTTGCCCATACCGTTTTTAAGGTGACTGTCTGCGGTGGCTATTGCATAGACAAAGCCCGAGCATACCGCCTGTAAATCAAAGGCAAAGCCATGGGTCATACCCAGTTTGTTCTGAACAAGGGCTGCGGTGGCGGGGAACGTCAAATCCGGGGTGGTGGTGGCCACAATGATGAAATCAATGTCCGCAATGCTCATATTGGCGGACTTAAGCGCCCGCTCGGCGGCACGCACGGACAGGTCCGAGGTAAATTCTCCCTCCGCTGCGACGTGACGCTGTTCAATACCGGTGCGCTGCACAATCCATTCGTGGGTTGTATCAACCGTTTTTTCAAGTTCCTGATTTGTCAGAATACGCTCGGGCAGGTATCCACCCACGCCGCGTACAAGAGTACGAGTTATTGTCACGCTGATGGCTCCGGTTTGTTTGTCGATTTGAATTTTCGCAACGGATTTTTTCCGACCCGCTTCTTTGAAGAAGGTTTATCGGCCTTTTTTGTCGCCTTGTCCACTTTTGTTGTCGGTTTTTTTTCCGCGCTTTGAACCGGCTTGCCGGCTGCGGCTTTGACCGGTTTTTCAACTGAAGTGGTGCCCGGTTTATCCGTCCCCTCAAATGAGGCCGTTTTATCTTCCGGTTTTTTTTCTTCGGGGGCTTTTTCTTCAGGATCGGTGACATCATCGGCCAGCAAGTCATCGACCGGTTCGAATTTTTCCAGCCCTTCGGAAATTTTTTGAATCAGATTGAACCGGCCCATTTCATAGGCAAGGTCCAGAGCGCTTTTGAAACCAATTTCATCGGTGCCCCCGTGGCTTTTTATCACCACGCCGTTCAGCCCCAGAAACACGCCCCCGTTGATGGCGCGCGGGTCCATTTTACGCTTGAGGGCCGTGAGTGCGCGCGAAGAAATCAAGGCACCCAATTTGCTGACCCAGTCGGCTTTAAGGGCTTTGCGAAAATAGGCCCCCACCATCCTGGCGGTGCCCTCTGCGGTTTTCAGCGCGATATTGCCAACAAACCCTTCAGTTACCACCACATCCACCGTGCCCTTGCCGATATCGTTTCCCTCGACGAATCCATGGAACTTAAACCCGGCTCCGTCGCGCTCCTGCAAAATCTGGGCGGCAAGTTTTACCGAATCAACGCCTTTGAGCTCCTCGGTTCCAATATTCAGCAACCCTACGGTTGGTTGTTCCTGATCGAACAATGCGCGGGCCAGCGCCGCGCCAAGAATGGCAAAATCCACCAATTGCTGTGCGTCGCCGCCAACAGTCGCCCCCACATCAAGCACAACAATGTCGGCACGTTCCGTGGGCCAGATGGCCGCAATCGCGGGTCGCGACACCCCCTTGATGGGGCGCAGGCAAAAGGTGGACATGGCCATCAAGGCGCCGGTATTGCCCCCTGAAACCGCAACATCGGCCTCATTGTCCTTGACCGCCTGCAACGCTGACCACATGGAGGAGGTATTGCGCCCTTTTCGCAAGGCGGCAGTGGGTTTGTCATTCATGGAAATGACAATATCCTTGTGGCGAATACTGGAAACGGCCTTGAGTTCTGGAAATTCTTCAATCAGGGGTTGCAGAATTTCTTCGCGCCCATGGAAAATAAACCGGATATTGCCACGGTCACGCAAAACAAGGCGCGCACCATGAAACACGATACGCGGACCATTGTCCCCGCCCATGGCATCCACTGATATTGTTACATTTTCGCTCATTTTACCCTTAAGAATCGCCGTGACAGGGTCACCGCAGTCTGTTTAGTCAAAAACCCATCACATATCTTGCATTTATGTGAGTTTTTCCTTTTGCACAATTATTGCGTGCCCTCATTGCATTATGCCCGGTTTACACGCCGTCATTAAATGCCTGACTTACATTCCTGACATCGCATACCTTGGTATAATCAACCCGTAATCTAGCGGCATGGGAGACAGGACGCAAAGGAAAACGCGTCTGACTTGTCTGCCCGCACAGGGGTGTAAAAAACGGGTTCAGTTTATTTCATTTGCTTGAGAACTGCAAAGGGAGACAGGCTGGCCGGATCGTCCCCCTGCAACTCAGATGTCATTTTTGCACCGGGTGCGCGCGGATACAAATCTATCGCCATGGCAAAGGATTCCAGTAAAAAATCGCTCAAATCCAACAGCGCGCCATCATAATAGTCCGGCAGGTCTTCGCTGGTCAGATCAATATAGGTTTCCGAGCCGGGGGCATTTTCCTGCGGTGAATCAGACAGTGCATCACCGGGGTTTGGCATGAATACGCGACTGAGTTCCTCATCAATTCTTTGATGCACCGGCTCCAGTGATACCACGCAGGGCTGCGTTGATTCGGCCCTCAGGCGTCCCGTAACCTGTACGCCACCCTTTACTCTTGCGATATGCAGATCAGCGGCAAACCGGCCAACCGAAGTGACCATGGCCGCTTTTGCAATATGTTGGAGTTGCTCGGCGTCGGCCTGAATTTTCAAACGGCGGCCAAGGTTGGGCAGCCGATCCAGATTAACAACCGTGTCCGACAAAAACTGATTTTGTTCGTCGCTCATTTTGAGTCATTCCGTTTTGAGGCATCCATTGAGATTTCACCTGCCAAAATGGTCTTGGTGTCCTGTGTATTCAAGTGTTGTTCCAACTGCTCGACATACAGAGCCATTTGCTCAACCGAATCCGGGTTTTCCCCCCCATAAATGTTTCGCACCAGTGCCTGACGCAAGGCTTCGTGATCTGCTGCATCGAGCGCATCGGAAAGGCTGGCCAGCAGGCCATAAAACAACTCCCCCATTTTTTGAATACGTTTGGGGATAATGATGTCCCCGGTTCCCAGCTCGCGCAATGAGTGATCCATATCCATGAAAAACAGATCAAACAGGTTCTGGGAAAAGTCCCGGTCGGCATCCGTGTTGGTTTTCAGGCGGCGAAATACCAGACATAAATGTAGAGAAATCATGTCAAAACGGCCTGTCACCGTGTCTGGAATATCCCAATCTGCGTAAAAAATCTTCTGTCGAGATTGCGCCACAATGCTGGCATATGCCTGCCGAACGGTGGCTTCATTGGGCTTTTTCTTGAATAATGACAGGATCATTTTGCAAAATTTCCTTGTTGAAAGCGCATTCATGGCTTATCGGCAAACACACCTTCGTCATGCCGGGTTGCCATTTGAACTCAATGGCGGGTAAACAGGGTAAAAGCTGAACAGGCATGGGCTTCTTACACGTCTTACAGAAGTGCCTTTAATAGACAGAGGTTGAAATAGTCAAATCAATGGTTAAGTTCTGCAAATTTTATCGCCCGCTCATGGTTGCCACAGTGCTGGGCGCAACCTTAAGCCTTGGTGCCTGTTCCGGTGGTATGCCCGGCTTTTCAAATCTGGGTGGCTTTTCCAGCAAACGCACACAGGGCTATGAAATCTCCGATGCAGCCCTGCAACAGGTGCGGCCCGGCCAAAGTCAGGACCTGGTTAT
>WFOP01000076.1 GCA_015487985.1 Hyphomicrobiales bacterium | reverse complement strand
GAAAGGCAAAATGAACTGGCATCAGGCACGCCAGAAGCTGTTGGCTGAGAATGTCGCCAATGCCGAAACGCCGGGCTATCGGGGGCGTGATCTCGCCAAATACAGTTTTGAGGACATGGTGGCAAAATCCTCCTCCAGTGCGGTTGTAACCACAGCAACCAACGCCAAACATATCGCGATCAACAACGCGGGCAACACGCAATTCGGATTGCGCGACATGAACAGTTTTGAGGTGACGCCCGAGGGAAACGGGGTGGTCCTTGAAGACGAGATGATGAAAGTTTCCACCAATCAGATGGACTATCAGGCGGCAACTTCGCTTTATACGCGCTCGCTCAAACTTATACGAACAGCAATCGGGCGGTCCTGATTTGGCTGGTTTTTCAAAAACAGGTGAAATTTAATGAGTGACTTTTCAACATCATTGCAAATTGCCGCTGGCGGTCTGCACGCGCAGTCGGCGCGGATGCGGGTTATTGCGGAAAATCTTGCCAATGCGGATTCGGCGGCCAAGACGCCCGATGAAGAACCCTATCGGCGGCGCATCCCCACATTTTCAGCGGTTTTTGACCGGGAAATGGATGCCTATAACGTCAAGGTGGGGCGGATGATTTTGGATCAGTCCGAATTTGACAAGCGCTATGAACCGGGGCATCCGGCCGCCAACGAAGCGGGGTTTGTGAATTACCCCAATGTAAGCTCATTGATCGAACTGGCGGATATGCGCGAAGCCCAGCGCACCTATGAAGCCAATCTGAACGTGGTGCGCTCATCGCGCAGCATGTTTGGGCAGACACTGGATATTTTGCGCGGCTGATTTGCCCTTTGCACCAAAAACAAGGATAAAACCCGATGAGTACATCAATTTCAGCAGCCGCCACCGCCTATGGCAATGCTGCACGCCTGTTGCAGGATAGCGCAAAAGGGGGCGCTTCCTCGGAAATTGAAGGGGGTGGGGGCGCAGATTTTTCCTCAATGCTGGCAGAATCAGTCCAAGGTGTGGTTGAAAGTGGTAACCGGGCTGATCAGGTGTCCATGGATATGGTCAATGGCAATGGGAGCGTGGTGGACGTGGTGACCGCTGTTGCAGAAACCGAACTGGCGGTTGAAACAATGGTTACCGTGCGGGATCGGGTGATTTCGGCCTATGAAGAAATAATGCGGATGCCAATCTAAATATCCGGGTAGGCATCAGGGAACAAACATAATGAATGATGCATCAAAATGAATGACGCGCTGGTTCTTGATGTGGCGCGGGAGGGGCTTTGGATACTTATTCTGATTTCTTCTCCGATGATGATTGCCGGCCTGCTGGTGGGGTTGGTGATTGCTCTGTTTCAGGCCCTGACGCAAATTCAGGAAATGACCCTGGTATTTGTGCCGAAAATCATCGCGATTTTTGCTGTTCTGATGATCGCGCTGCCGTTTATGGGGGCAAATCTGGGGCAATATATGCAGCGGATGGTCGAACTGATCGTTGCGAGCGGGTAGGGTATCAGTCATGCCCCTTTTGAGCCCATGATCATTTCACTGGACTGGCTTCCTCAAACCGCTTTTTTTTATCTGCTGGTATTCTCGCGGGTCGGGGCAATGCTGATGCTGGCCCCTGCTTTTGGCGAGAATGCCATTCCCTCGCGGATCCGGTTGGGCTTTGCATTGATATTTTCAATGATCGTTTATCCGCTGGTGGCGGACAAGCTGCCCGCCATTCCCCAGAATCTGACAGCCATGGGCTTTATGGTTTTGCGCGAAGTTGCCGTGGGGCTGATTCTGGGGGGGATTGCCCGCATGATCGTGATGGCGACCCAGACGGCGGGGGCGATTATTGCTTTTCAGGCCGGGCTGAGCATGGCCATGGCCAACGACCCCGCCCAGCCGGGGGTGCAGGGGGCGATGATCGGCAACTTTTTGACCCTGCTTGGCATTACGCTAGTTTTTGTTCTGGACCTGCATCATCTGGTGCTGGCCGCAATCTATGATAGTTATACTTATTTCCCCACCACCGGCTCGCTGATGCTTGAAGATGTGGCGATGATGGCCACCGATGTGGTGGCCAGCGCTTTTGTGGTCGGGGTGCAGATGTCCGCGCCGTTCATTGTGTTCGGGTTGGTGTTTTATCTCGGGCTGGGGTTGCTGTCGCGCCTGATGCCGCAATTGCAGGTGTTTTTCATCGCCATGCCCGCCAATGTTTCCATCGGCCTGATTTTGCTGATGGTTTTGCTCAGTGCCATGATGGGTTGGTATGTTTCCCATTTTGAGCTGCATTTTTCGATGTTCAGGATTTAGTGAAAAATGGCAGATCAACCGGACAAGTCCGAGAAAACCGAGGAACCTACCGAGCATAAACTGGCAGAGGCCCATAAAAAAGGGGATGTGGCCAAAAGTCAGGAGGTCACCACCTGGTTCATGATTTTGGCGTCCGGGCTGATGTTCTCCATAATGGCGCCCTTTACGGCGCTCAATCTGATGGACCAGCTCAAGACGATTATTTCCAGTGCCGATCAGTTCCAGTTGCAGGGGGCGGGCATCCGGGTATTGTTTGAGGGGCTTGCGGGCACGGTGTTGATTACCATTCTGGTGCCCCTGGCATTGATGGCGCTTTTTGCGGTGGCGGCAAATCTCATCCAGCACAAGCCCGTTTGGTCGGTTGACCCGATTATTCCCAAACTTTCAAAAATTTCGCTGTTCGGGGGGGCAAAACGCATGTTCTCCAGCCAGTCACTGGTGAATTTCTCCAAGGGATTGTTGAACTTAAGCGCGGTAGGCGGCGTGATTTTTGTCATCATGTGGGCGGAGCGGGACCGGCTTGAAACCATGATGACCCTTGATCCGTGGCTGATCCTGGGCAATTTCCAGATTCTGGGTATCAAGGTATTTGTGGCAACGCTGGGGATTGTGACCATTGTTGCGGTTGCCGATTTTATGTATCAGCGCCATCAGTGGTGGGAAAAGCAG
>WFOP01000075.1 GCA_015487985.1 Hyphomicrobiales bacterium | reverse complement strand
GGGTATTCCCATAATCAAAGGCATAGAATTTGACGCAATCAGTTACGAATGTTCTACCCTCCCCCTTGTGGGGAGGGTCGGACCTTTGGTCCGGGGCGGGGGGTTGCTTGCTGGCATGACCCCGGATCAAGTCCGGGGATGCGATTGTGGCTGGGAGTTGTCCATATGACACCAAGTAGCCAAATGCTCACCCCCCGCGCATTCCCGGCCTTGAGCCGGGATCAACCCGAACGATCACATCAGCGAAAGGCACACCATGACGCATTTCATTTATATCCTCGCCAACAAACCTCGTGGCGCGATTTATGTGGGATCAGCGCGAGACCTTCGACAGCGCATCGAACAACATATTTCGGGTGCGGTGCCGGGACATACAAAAAAATACAATGTCAAGACGCTGGTTTGGTTCGAGGCTCACGATACGTTAGAAATGGCCTTAGTGCGCGAACGCCGAATAAAACGCTGGCGGCGATCTTGGAAGGACGAGCTTATTGCCAAAGTAAATCCAGAGTGGGTGGATATTTCGAACCAAATTCCGTTTTGATTTCTTTCAAACAATACAATGCGCATTCCCGGCCATTTGAGTCGGGATCAACCAACAGTCCGAAAAGACCCCGGATCAAGTCCGGGGATGCGCTATTGTGTGCGTTGCACAAAGTCTCATCTCACACGCATTCCCGGCCCTGCGCCGGGATCAGGCGTGGGGAGGCGCTGTGAGTCGCAAAAAGAACCCGGATCAAGTCCGGGGTGGTGCAAAAAACTCGTGATGAAGCTGGTTTGGCTATCGCTGCCGATCAGGTTTAAGGAATACATATTTGGGAGGAGATAAAATGAGCAAAATAATCAAGGGCGGCACCATTGTTACCGCCGACCGCACCTACATATCCGATGTGAAAATCGAGGGCGGGAAAATCGTTGAGATTGGCGAAAACTTGCCCACGAGTGGCTCTGGCGATGAGGTTTTGGACGCCACCGGTTGTTATGTCATGCCCGGCGGCATTGACCCCCATACCCATCTTGAAATGCCGTTTATGGGCACATATTCCAGCGATGATTTTGAAAGCGGCACCCGGGCGGCTTTGGCCGGTGGCACCACCATGGTGGTGGATTTTGCCCTGCCCTCCCCCAATCAGTCTCTGCTTGAGGCCCTCTCCATGTGGGACAATAAATCCACCCGCGCCAATTGTGATTATTCCTTCCACATGGCCATCACCTGGTGGGGCGAACAGGTGTTTGACGAAATGGAGGAAATCGCCAAACGCGGCATCAACACGTTTAAGCATTTCCTTGCCTACAAAGGCGCGCTGATGGTCAATGATGATGAGCTTTATGCCAGCTTCAAGCGCTGTGCCGAATTGGGGGTGACCCCGCTGGTGCATGCCGAAAATGGCGATGTGGTAGCTGAATTGTCCGCGCAGTTGCTCGCTGATGGCAATACCGGGCCTGAAGCCCACGCCTATTCGCGGCCCCCCCAGGTAGAAGGGGAAGCCACCAATCGCGCCATCATGATTGCCGATATGGCCGGGGCGCCGCTTTATGTGGTGCACACCTCATGCGAGGACAGCCACGAGGCTATCCGCCGCGCCCGTATGCAGGGCAAGCGGGTGTGGGGTGAGCCGCTCATTCAACATCTGACCTTGGATGAAAGCGAATATTTCAACGAGGATTGGGACCACGCGGCGCGCCGGGTGATGTCGCCTCCATTCCGCAACAAACAGCATCAGGACAGTCTTTGGGCCGGGCTGCAATCGGGGTCATTGAGCGTGGTTGCCACCGACCATTGCGCTTTTACCACTGAACAAAAGCGCTACGGGGTGGGTGATTTCACCAAAATCCCCAATGGTACCGGGGGTCTTGAAGATCGCATGCCCATGTTGTGGACCCACGGGGTCAATACCGGGCGGCTGACCATGAACGAATTTGTTGCGGTGACCTCCACCAATATTGCCAAAATCCTCAACACCTATCCCAAAAAGGGCGCAATTCTTGTGGGTGCTGATGCGGATATTGTGGTGTGGGACCCAAAACGGGAAAAAACCATTGCCGCCGATACCCAGCAATCTGCCATTGATTACAATGTGTTCGAGGGCAAGCATGTGGTGGGCCTGCCAAGGTTCACCCTGACAAGGGGCCATGTGGCGGTGGAAGAGGATACGATCAAAACCCGCGAGGGCCACGGGGAATTTGTTGCCCGTGAACCCAATGCCACCACCAATAAGGCGCTTTCCAAATGGAAAGATCTGACAGCTCCAAACCCGGTAAAACGTACTGGCATTCCGGCGACGGGGGTTTAGGTTTAATGAGATTTCATGCGTTATTGCGAGCAAAGCGAAGCAATCCAGAGGCTTGCATACCATTGCCAACATTCTGGATTGCCGCGTCCGCTTCGCTTCCTCGCAATGACGTGGACAATAAAGGCCCAAGCGTATGACTAATTCCCCCGTAATTTCCGCCAAAAAACTCTCCCTGACTTTCCCCGCCAATGACGGACCGGTGCATGCTTTGTCCGAGGTTGATCTGGATATCAATGAGGGCGAGTTTGTTTCGTTTATCGGGCCTTCGGGGTGCGGCAAGACCACGTTCTTGCGGGTGGTGGCCGACCTTGAAACCCCCACCGGTGGGGAAATTACCGTCAACGGAAAAACGCCCCACGAGGCCCGGATGAACCGGGACTATGGCTATGTGTTTCAGGCCCCCGCTTTGTTGCCCTGGCGCACGGTGGAAAGAAATGTGGCCCTGCCGCTTGAAATTATGGGGATGGGGAAAGCTGAACGCGCAGAGCATATCAGGCGCACTCTGGAATTGGTGAATCTGAGCGGATTTGAAAAATCGTTTCCCTGGCAACTTTCCGGGGGCATGCAGCAACGCGCTTCGATTGCAAGGGCGCTGGCTTTTGATGCGGACCTGTTGCTGATGGATGAGCCGTTCGGGGCGCTGGATGAAATCGTGCGCGATCACCTCAATGAACAGCTCTTGAAACTGTGGCTGGAAACCAAAAAAACCATCGCTTTTGTTACCCACTCCATCCCCGAGGCGGTTTATCTTTCGACAAGAATTGTCGTTATGTCCCCTCGTCCCGGACGGGTGATTGACGTGATCGAAAGTACGCTGCCCGACGAGCGCCCGCTTGATATTCGTGAAACAAAAGAGTTTTTTGATATCGCCCACCGGGTGCGCGAAGGGCTTAAAGCCGGACATTCCTATGAGGAATAAGAACGATGTTTGAGCGCATGATGAATTCAAAGCTGATGCAGGGCAAAGCCCTGCCGGTGCTCATCATTGTGGGGGCCATTCTTGCTTTCTGGTATGTGATGGCGGTGCAGCTCAATGCCCCGTGGCAATTGGGGGTCTATGAACGCGCCGGGGTGACCGAGTGGACAAATAGCCAGTTTATTTCCGATACGCTTAATCAGGACCGCCCGGTTTTGCCTTCGGTCCATCAGGTGGCGGCGGAAATCTGGAACACGACCGTGCTCAAATCCCCCACTTCGCGCCGTTCGCTGATTTATCACACCTGGATTACCCTCTCGGCAACCCTGCTCGGTTTTACCATTGGCTCGATTTTGGGCATCGCGCTGGCCATAGGCATTGTGCATTCCCGCGCCATGGATAAATCCATGATGCCCTGGATCATTGCCTCCCAGACCATTCCCATTCTGGCCATCGCCCCGATGATTATTGTGGTGCTTAACGCCATCGGGATTTCAGGAGTACTGCCCAAGGCGCTTATTTCCACCTATCTGTCGTTTTTCCCTGTTGCCGTTGGCATGGTGAAGGGCTTTCGCTCCCCCGAACAAATCCAGCTTGATCTGATGCACACCTATGCGGCGAGCAAAACCCAGGTCTTTATGAAATTGCGCTGGTTTGCCGCCATGCCCTACCTGTTCACCTCGATGAAAATTGCCATTTCCATCTCGCTGGTCGGTGCCATTGTGGGGGAATTGCCCACCGGGGCGGTGGCGGGTCTTGGCGCACGCCTGCTCTCGGGTTCTTATTATGGCCAGACCGTACAAATCTGGTCGGCGCTGATTATGGCGGCGGCACTGGCGGCGACGCTGGTTTCTCTGGTGGGGATTGCTGAAAAAATCGTTACCCGCAAAATGGGGGTGAGAACATGAATACCGACCTGCTTATGATTGCGCTGGTTTTCTGGCTGGGGGCCTGGGCCCTCAATGAATTTCTGGTGCGCCTGACCCCTCAAAATCAAAATGTGGCCAAGGCCATCGACCTGTTTGTACCAATCCTGTTTGGTATCACCCTGTTGGTCATTTGGGAGTTTGTCACCCGGGGGCTGAATGTATCGCCAATTCTTTTGCCGCCCCCTTCCATGATCTGGGCGCGGATTTTGACATCCTTGCCCATATTGTGGGCCGATTTTCAGCAGACTTTCTTGAAGTCGGTTCTGGTGGGCTTTTTTGCCGGTTGCAGTTCGGGGTTTCTGGTGGCTATTGCTGTTGATCGTGTACCTTTTCTCAAGCGCGGATTATTACCCATCGGCAATTTTGTCTCCGCCCTGCCCATTGTCGGGGTGGCCCCCATTATGGTGATGTGGTTTGGTTTTGATTATCAAAGCAAGGTTGCCGTTGTGGTGGTGATGACCTTTTTCCCGATGTTGGTTAACACGGTGTCGGGGCTGGCTGCCGC
>WFOP01000074.1 GCA_015487985.1 Hyphomicrobiales bacterium | reverse complement strand
CATCCGAATTTGATAACTTGCGCAGGGAAGCGGCGAGATTTTGACGCAAAGTGAGCACCTGTTCGCGCATTTCCTTGAGTTCAGCTTCCCATTCGGCGCGCAGTTCGGGGTCACTCATGATCACCCGCACAATTTCCGCCCCGTGATCCGGGGACTGGGAAAATGAAGCACGAATAACGTTGGCCATTTGAGAAAATACGATATCGGCGCTTTCTTTATTGCCGGCAACGGCAATGGCCACCCCGGTACGTTCACGATAAAGACCAAAATTCTTGGAGGCGGAAAACCCGACCATGATTTCAGGGCAGGTCCGGGCCATTTTGCGCACACCGTAGGCATCCGCTTCCAGCCCGTCGCCAAATCCCAGATAGGCCAGATCAAGCAAAGGAAATGCGCCGGTGCGCTTCATGCTGTCGGCCACCTGATCCCACTGTTCGGGGGTCAGGTTTGCCCCGGTGGGGTTGTGGCAGCACGCATGAAGCAACACGATATCATCAGGACCCATTTTATCCAGCGTCGCCAGCATTTCTTCAAATTTCACCGTGCGGGTTTTGGGGTCAAAATAGGGATAGGTCCTGGGGCTCAGCCCGGCCAGTTCCAGCATGGGGTGATGGTTTGGCCAGGAGGGATCCGGGATCCAGGCGGTTGCGCCCGGTTTTGCCCGGCTCAGCAATTGCATAATCACCCACAGGGAGCCTGTACCACCGGGGGCCTGCACCGATGTGATGCGCTCGGCGGCAACACTATCACCAAAAACCAGATCCGTGATGGCGTCACAAAAACCCCGATTGCCCGAAACCCCGACATAGGACTTAGTTTTCTGGGCCTCAAAAATTCGCTTTTCAGCCTTGGTCACGGCGCGCATGACCGGGGTATTCCCCGTCGCGTCCTTATAAACACCTATGCCAAGATCAAGTTTTTGCGGACGATCGTCGGCGCGATATTCCCCCAGCAGAGCAAAAATCTTGTCTATGGGCGCTTTTTTCAGGGTCTCAAACATGGATCATATGTCCTTGGTTCATAAAACAGAGTGTCAGGGGAGTTATATGCCTTGTTGATAAATTTGCAATTGATATAGGTTGGGATTTTATCAAAAAAACTGAGCCGGTTTCTCGCGCAAGTGTGATGAAATGTTGCTTCGCACACAGCCCGATATCCATGCAATAAACAGGTTGGCCGTGCGTGCGGCTGTCCCCCTTTTGCCCAGAGAAAAACATGCGTGTGTTAATTATTCTGCTTCTGATCCAGCTTGGCCTTGGCACAGCAAACGCACAAACGCTTTTTCAAATGGGCCAACAGGACCCCGATGCACTTCCTGATGCGCAGGTTTCAAGGGGAAGCAAGGATATTGCAAGCGCCTGGCTCATTGACCCCACCACCCGCTACACCCATTTTGTACGCGGGCAGAATTATGAGGCGGGGGGACTCAGGGTCCAACTAAGCAATGGACAGGTTCTGACCCTGAGGCTTGAAAAGCAATTTGTATTTGAAGACCGCACGGCGCGGCTGGCGGACCTTGATGGCGACGGGCGCGACGAAATAATTGTTGTTTTGACTTCTGCGCAAAAGGGGGCGGCCCTTGCTGCCTATGGTGTTGAGGAGGGTGAACTGGTGCTCAAGGCCCGCACACCGTTTATCGGCCTTTCTTTTCGCTGGCTTAATCCGGCAGGGATTGCAGATTTTAACGGCGACGGGCAGCTTGACGTGGCGCTGGTGCAAAAGCCACATCTGTCCAAGGTGCTGGAATTCTGGACGCTGGAAAATGGCGAGTTTATCCGTATTGTCCGCGTGGACAATGTTTCCAACCACCGCAATGGCTCCCCTTTCACCAAGCTTTCAGCCGTTGCCGATTTTGACAAAAACGGCTTGAGTGATCTGGCGACCTTGAGCGCCAATTATTCGAACCTGCGCATTTTTGGCTTTACCAATGGCCGACTCAAAGAAATTTCCAGCACTTCTTTGCCCGCTGAAGGCATCGGAAATTTCGAATTGAAAGAAAACACGCTGATTATTCCGTTGGCAAACGGGGAAAAATTTGAATTGAATTTTTGAGAAAAAATAGGCAACAAAAATACTTCATATTGTGTAATACCATTGGAAACGGCATTGCCCGTATAACCTGCCAAAAAGGTGTTTATTACCATGGGCCTGCCAAATAAACTGTTTCCCCTACAACTTGCCTTGATCATTGTGCTGAGCGTTGCCACTCTGAGCAATGCCGCCCCGTTGCGCACCTATTCAACCGGTTTTGAAT
>WFOP01000073.1 GCA_015487985.1 Hyphomicrobiales bacterium | reverse complement strand
TATTGATGTAGGGCACTTTTTTCACATAATAGGACATGTAGGCAGACATCGTGTCGGGAATTGACCGGTTCAGATATGCCGGGTTCATCAAAAAACTGGTGCCATAATAGGTCAGCAATTTGGACAAATCGCTGCGACCAAGCTTATGTATTTTTTTCAGGTCGGAAGCGGCCGGCAAATCACTCGGGCGAATGCCGGCAAAGCCGGATTTGAAATCTGTCCGCTCCAGAATATTTGAGCAAAATATCAGATTTTTAATTCCGGTTTGTTTTCCGGTCTCATAGGCATAGTGATAAAACTGTTTATCACCCGCCATGAACAACGGAATCATGCCCAGTTGCGGGCGCTTGAGCCAGGCTTCCACATTTCGGCGAATGTTGGCGCGTTTGGCGCGGATATCAGCAGAGACCCAGATATGCTCCAGACCCAGTTTATCACACATGCGCGCCTGATTTCGCCGTGCCAAATCCGTCACCATGCCCCAATCATAGGTATAGGTTATGGGTTTCATACCCAGTTCATTGACCAGCAGATGAAGGCCGTAACTTGAATCGCGCCCTCCTGAAAAGGCCACAAGACAATCAGCCAGCCCGCGCCCGGTTTTTGCCTCTTCGTGACGAATTTCCTCCAGTTTTTCCTCCAGCGCATCGCGGCCCTTGAGTTCCTGCTTTTGATAACCAGTGCAATAGTTGCAAACGCCCTCACTATTAAATTCGATAAAGGGCATGGTTTCAGGCATTACACAACGGGTGCAGCGTTTCATGTTTTTTCTTATGTCACTGATGCGCTGATGTTTTTCTTCAATTTCCCGTAAAAAGCCAAGTTGGGGCACCACATGGGACGCTGAAAATTCGCGATCCCCCTGTTTTGTATTATCCTTGTCCTTGCGCAATCTGCCCCATTTAAGAGACAGGTCATCAAGGTCGATAAACAACACCGAACCGGCCCTGACCTGAGTTATTTTAGCCCCTTTGAAACCTTCAACCCCATCTTTGTCATCACGCGCGCGGCGTGCAATATAGTCCTCGGAAACAAAGAAAAAACGATCCCCCCGGGGCGAAATGCAGATATAAAGTGAGCCGGTATTGGTGGCCAGCGCCATGACGTTTTTATCGGTAAACAGTGTGGCCACCGAGGTTTCGCCATAAATCTGCTCGAACCCGTAGGTGAAGGCCTGAACGAGGTCGCCATTTTTGCTCAACTGGTCATCCAGCATTGCGGCGAACACTTCAGTATCCACTTCGGCCGTTCGTTCTAAATCGGGATGATTTTCCCAGATTTCGGCATCATTCACAATAATCCCGTTATGGACGATGACCGAAGAGCCACGCACAACCGGTTGATTGTTGGAGTCCACCACCTGCACGCCATTGGTAACAAGCCGTGTATGCCCCAGGGCAGCGATGGTATTGTCGTTTTTCAGCGATGTGAAAAAGCGATTCCAAAAACCTTTATACTCACCCGTTTTCATCATATGTGATGCAGAAACGGAATCCTTGTAAATGGAAATGTTTTTGTCATTCAAAAGCGCCAGTCCGGCGGCCTCCTTGCCCCGGGTTTCAGACAGACGAAACAAGACCTGCAACTGCTTTTGGATAAAGTCCGCGTCTATCGCCCGGGTTTTGTCCGACGCCAGATCAACATAGCCAAAAATTCCACACATCTTTCATGTCCCTTTTTTGGAAAGACCAGATATATGGCGAACAAACAGTCGTTTGCCAAATCGGAAAATCTTACCTCTGAACGCTGTATTCAAGGCAGACAAATGCCTAACTCACAGTAAAAAAGCAAGCACATTAAGCCCGTGTGTGAAAAATTCGACATAGATATGTTAACCGGTTATTTTGCCGGGACGTCGGCGGGCAATCCCGCAAGGACGCCCCCTCATCCCTTATAACTCAGCCTCTGCGGTGAATTGAAAGCTGGCGGTCTTGTAAATGGTATATCCGGCGCCATAAATGGCACTTATGCCACTGACCCCGACAACTCCCCCTGATGCGACTTTGTTGGCACTGTTGGTTCTTACGCTTCCTGATGCGCCTGAAACGGGATTGTAAACGGTGCGTACCGGCACGGCCTGCATGATTGCACGAAACGGGATAAAACCGACGCTGGATGTGGTTTCATTGTTATAAAAGTTTACAGAGCCGACTGAGGTTGCTGTTCCGGGCGCAGTGTTTGCCTCATAGGACTTTGTATAAT
>WFOP01000072.1 GCA_015487985.1 Hyphomicrobiales bacterium | reverse complement strand
CAAAAAACCCGTGTCAGTTTCCGGGCCCTCGGTCGGGTGGGTTGGCGAAACAGCCGCGCGCCCGGAAACCTCGTCGCAAACCCTTGCCGAAGTCACCTATCAAACCATGGAATTGTACGCCATGCCAGCGGCAACCTCGGCATTTCTGGATGATGCCGCTGTTGATGTTGGCCAGTGGATTGCTGATGAAATCAACACGGCCTTTGCCGAGCAGGAAACAGCCGCCTTTGTAAATGGTGACGGCATCAACAAGCCAACCGGATTTTTGCAGGCCACTCAAGTGGCACAGGGGAGCTGGACCTGGGGCAATGTTGGCTATGTGGCGACCGGTGTCGCAGGGGACTTTGCTGCCAGCGATGAAAGCGACACGCTGATTGATCTGGTTTATGCTCTTAAGTCCGGCTATCGGCAAAATGCCTCATGGGTGATGAACCGGCAAACACAGGCAAGTGTGCGTAAACTCAAAGATGCGGACGGCAATTATATCTGGCAGCCGGCAACAGTTGCCGGGGGGCGTGCCACATTGATGGGCTTTAATCTGGTGGAGGCGGAAGACATGCCCGACATTGCCGCCGATAGCACATCCATCGCCTTTGGTGACTTTTCCCGGGGCTATCTGATTGTTGACCGTCGCGGCGTCAATGTGTTGCGCGACCCCTATTCCAACAAACCCTATGTGCAGTTTTATACCACCAAGCGCGTTGGTGGCGGCATGCACAATTATGATGCCATCAAGCTCTTGAAGTTCGGCGTCAGTTAAGCCGATCCGCTCCCCGCCTGAAATGGCGGGGAGCACCGCTTTTTTCAAACAAAATCGAGAATAATATGACTTCATATTTGCTTGCCGGACCGGCAGTGGAGCCGGTGACGCTTGAGGAAACGAAAGTGTTTTTGCGGGTGGACGATACGGCCGAAGACAGTTTTATCACGACATTGATCAGCGCAGCGCGCCTGCATATTGAAGGCTCAACCGGCCGGGCAATGATTTCTCAAAGCTGGCGGGTTTTGTATGACAACTGGCCACAAAGTCGAAAAATCGAGCTGCCGGTTTCCCCGCTGATCTCAATCACCGCGATTGTTGCCTATGGAAGCGATGGTACGCCAACCTCAATTTCCCTGGCTCAGTTTCAGCCCGAAACCAACACGACGCCGGCTTGCATTTTTGTACCCGCCACAATCGCCGATATGCCCGCATTGCGTGAACATAACGGTATTGAAATTGATTACGTCGCCGGATTTGGGCCGCTGGGGTCGGACGTGCCAAAGGATTTGCGACAGGCGCTTTTGTCTCTGGTTGGCTATTGGTTTGAACATCGCGATGCGGTGGTAATTGCGGGAAGCGGTGCCGTTGTTCCCCCCGGGTTTGACCAATTGGTGACCCCATATCGGAGTGTAAATCTGTGAGGGAACCAAAATCTCCCCCCCTTGGGGCATTGCGGGACAGGGTCGAACTGTTGAGCAATGTGCAAACCGTTGGCGGCGCTGGCGGCGTTAGTGATAATCATGTTTCCCTTGGTTTTGTCTGGGCGCGCGTGCGGGCGCTTGCCGGCTCTTTGATTTCACTTCCCGATGAGCGCAGCAATCGGGTTTTATATTCAGTCGTCATGCGGTTTCGCACCGATTTGAAGCCGGGGGATACCATCGTTTATCGCGGGCAGCGCCTTGAGATTTTGTCGGCCCGGGACTTGAACGCGCGCCGGGCCTATTTGAGTTGCAGGTGTTTAGAAATTGAAGCAACGGGATAAGCAAAATGAGCCATCCAGTCATCGAACTGCAAACATCTATTGCAAGCCAGTTGAATACGGACTCGACGCTGATTTCAGCATTGGGCGCAAATACGATTTTTGATATGCCTCCCAAGGGGAAATCCGGTCCGTTTATGGTGTTTTCCCGCCATGATCTGATTGTGCGCGATGCGGACATTGCGCCGGGGAACGACCATCGGGTTCAGCTTTCAATCCGGGTACCTGAGCCAAGCCGGGCAGAAGCGCTGGCCCTTGCTGAGCGGGTTGTTCTGGTGCTGACGGGCAATGAGCTGAGTACGCCTGACCTCAGGGTTACAAGCGTTAGCCATATTCGTACCGATAGTGCCATCGAGCTCAAAACGGGCAGGGCATATGCCACCATCCATTTTAAAATTTTAAGCGAACCAACCGCTTGATCAAAACAAACAGGAGAAACCAATGAGTGCACAATCAGGACGAGATATGTTGCTCAAACTGGACCAGACGGGCAGCGGGAGTTTTTTGACTGTCGCGGGATTGCGCACGCGCAACCTGGCTTTTAATGCTGCAAGCGTTGATGTCACCGATGCCCAATCCGTGGGGCGCTGGCGCGAGTTGCTGACCGGTGGGGGCATAAAGCGGGCCGCTGTTTCAGGTTCCGGCGTGTTCAAGGATGCCACGTCAGATGCGCAGGTGAGGTCATTTTTTTTCGAGGGCACCATTCGGGATTGGCAGTTGATACTGCCTGATTTCGGCACCATTCAAGGCCCCTTTCAAATCGTTGCGCTGGAATTTGGGGCAGACCATGCAGGCGAAGTCACCTTTGAACTGGCGCTGGAAAGTGCCGGGCAAATTACTTTCGCGGCTGTTTAGAAATGGCCAACAAACATCGTGGTGAAATCAATGCCGTCATTGGCGGTAAAGAACTGGTTTTGTGTTTGACTCTTGGTGCCTTGGCTGAACTTGAAAGCCGCCTGCAGGCCGATGACCTTGTGGCATTGGGGGAAAAGTTTGCGCAAGGGCATGTTTCGGCCAGACACCTGCTGGCAATTATCGGCGCAGGGCTGCGCGGTGGCGGCAACCAGATTTCAGATGAAGAACTGGCACGGATGCCCATCGAAAACGGCTTGAAGGGTGCAGCTGAAATTGCGGCGCGCCTGTTGCAGGCAACCTTTGGTGAGGTGTCCCGATGAAAGCTTTTCCATGGGAAAATGCCATGAAATTCGGGCTGGGGAATCTGGGGCTGTCGCCAGGTGAGTTTTGGGCGATGACGCCGCGTGAACTAAGTCTTGCCTATGAGGCAGTTGCTCAAACCGACCGGTCAGACACCCCCATTGCGCGCGATGAACTAAAGGGCCTGATGGCCAGATTTCCAGACAGGGAGACCCATAAATGAGCGAAGGAATTTCACTTTTCGGGGAAAAAGGCATTGCTGAATTCACCGATGTTTCCCTGGAACTGGAGCGCATCGAGGATCTGGCAAAGGATGTGGCGCGCACATTGACCGGGGCTTTTCGCTCTGCAGCGCTGGAAGGAAAGTCCCTCAAGAACCTGCTTGGAGATATTGGGCGTTCATTTGCCGATATTGCCTTAAAAGCGGCGCTCAAACCTTTGGGCAGTTTGGTATCCAATCTTGTGGAGGGGGCGTTCAGCGCCACTAATCCGACTTTGCAAAATGCAACACCTTTTGCCAAGGGCGGAGTGATTTCGGCACCGGCCTATTTCTCCTTCGGGTCGGGCAAAATCGGGCTTGCCGGAGAGGCGGGGGCCGAAGCCATTTTGCCGCTGGCCCGTGGCAGCGATGGCCGGCTTGGTGTCGCCAGCGCTGCGGGCGGCTCCACCACGATAAATTTCAACGTAACCGCGCAGGATGCCCCCAGCTTTGTTGGCGCGGAAGCTGAAATTTCCGCCATGCTTTTGCGTGCGGTTCAACGCGGCACACGGGCGAGCTAAAGCATGTTTCTCAAAAGCGGGTACCGGTTCTGGGATAAAAGACATGCGAAAACAAAAAGATAACGCATGTTGAGCGAATACGATTGAACGTAACATGCTT
>WFOP01000071.1 GCA_015487985.1 Hyphomicrobiales bacterium | reverse complement strand
TTTCAGTTTTATGTGGCGCAGGGCAAGTTGAGTTGCCAGCTTTATCAGCGCTCGGCAGATGTGTTTTTAGGGGTGCCGTTTAATATCGCGTCCTATGCTTTGCTCACCCATATGCTGGCCCATGTATGCGGGTTAAAAGTGGGGGATTTTGTGCATACGTTTGGCGATACGCATCTTTATAAAAATCACTTTGAACAGGCGGAGCTGCAACTTTTACGCAGTCCGGGACCGTTGCCTGAACTTAAGATTTTGAATCAGAGAAATTCGCTATTTGATTTTGAATATGAGGATTTTGAGGTTTCCAACTATGTTGCCGCGCCGGGCATCAAGGCTCCGATTGCCGTATGAGTGTTTCAATCCGCACCGCTGTTCGGGGGGACGAAGGCCTGATATTTGATTTTATCTGTGCGCTGGCGGCATATGAAAAATTGAGCCATGAAGTGGAGGCCGGCACACAAGATATTGCGCGGGATTTGTTTGGGTCTTCACCGCGTGTATTTTGTGAAATCGCCGAAATTGAGGGCAAGCCGGTCGGGTTTGCGCTTTGGTATTATACCTATTCAACTTTTCTCGGCAAACACGGGATATGGCTTGAAGATCTGTTTGTTGATCCGGCTGCGCGCGGGGCGGGCGCGGGAAAAGCACTGATGGCCCATCTGGCAAACAAATGTCGCGAAGAGGGATTGGGGCGGCTTGAATGGTGGGTGCTCGACTGGAACACCCCGTCAATCGAGTTTTACAAATCGCTGGGGGCGGTGATGCAGGAGGAATGGAGTGTTTGCCGGATGGATGGGGTTGCGCTGGTCGAGCTTGGGCAGGCGGGTGCAAAAAAGTAGTTGCTTTGTGCCATCCCGAGTTTCAATAGGTATCAGGATAACCTAGAAGTGATTCATGGTGGGCAGCCCGGCAACAGGCCCGATGCCAGCGGTGGTTCTTTTGGATTTGGTTGACATCTGATGGGTGCGGAAAAAATTACAGTTACAATGATCGCAGCGGTGGCCCGGGACGGGGTCATTGGCATAGATGGGGATATGCCCTGGCATATTCCCTCCGATTTTGCCCATTTCAAGCGCACAACCATGGGCAAGCCGATTGTCATGGGGCGAAAGCAATATGAAACGCTGGGCAAACCCTTGCCGGGTCGGGTCAATATTGTTGTTTCGCGTCAGCAGGGCTATCAGCCTGACGGGGTGATTGTTCTTGATGATTTTGATGCGGCGATTGAGCATGCGCGCACTGTTGCCCGGGCGGAGAATGTGGGTGAAATCATGATTATCGGTGGCGGGGAAATATACGTTCTTGGTATGGAGATTGCCGATCGGCTGGTGATTTCCCATGTGGATATGGATGTGGAAAAACCGGCCGGCTCCCTGATTGTTGAATTCCCGGAAATTGATCCGGATTTGTGGGAAATTGTTGATGTGCTCCCCCTAATTGTTCATGAACGGGACGCGGCACCCTATTCAATTAAAGTTTATCACCGGAAAGCGACGCTCGCGCATTGATTGGGCGGCCATTGGCCCTTATATAGAATTGAACTTTAACATCAAAAACCAACCGAAAGGGCTGATATGCCTTGGGATAATAATAGCGGCGGAAGCGGCGGCAATAATGGTGGTGGCCCCTGGGGTCAGGCACCCGGCGGCGGGCGGGGGCCAAAGCGCCCCGCTGGTGGTGGAAACAACGGGGGCACGCCTCCAAATCTGGAAGAATTGCTGAGCAAAGGGCGTGACCAGTTCAAGGGCGAACTGCCCGGCGGGAAGTGGTTTTTTGCCGGTATCGCACTGGCGGCTCTGGTTTTTTGGGGGTTCCAGTCTATCTATCAGGTGGCACCACAAGAAGTTGGTGTTGAACTGTTGTTCGGCAAACCCAAAGAAGAGCTGAGCGGGCCGGGTCTGCATCTGGTTTTCTGGCCGGTTGAAACGGTTGAAATTGTTGCGGTAACTGAAAACCAGACCAGTATTTCTTCTGTTCTGGGCGGACGTGGACGCGGCGATGACGGATTGATGCTTTCTGGTGATCAGAATATTGTTGATGTGTCTTTTTCAGTTCTGTGGCGGATTTCTGATCCGGCAGCCTATTTGTTCAATGTGAAAGATCCCGCAGAGATGGTGGCCAAAACCGCAGAGAGCGCCATGCGCGAAGTTGTGGGACGTCGTCCCGCGGATGATATTTTCCGTGATGACAAGGAAGGTGTTAATCTGGAAGTGATGGAGATTACCCAATCCATTCTGGATTCTTATGCAGCCGGTATCGTGATTTCACGGGTGGCCATTGAACAGGTGGCACCGCCCCCTGAAGTGGCGGATGCGTTTGACGAAGTTCAGCGTGCCCAGCAGGATGAGGATCGTTTCCAGCAGGAAGCGCGCCAATATGCCAATACGCTGCTTGGT
>WFOP01000070.1 GCA_015487985.1 Hyphomicrobiales bacterium | reverse complement strand
GGCTGGTGGTGCCCGAAAAGGCATCCATCGCCGCATCCACACAATCAACCCCCGCTTCCACCGCCGCCAGAACAGTGGCCGAAGCCACCCCGGACGTATCATGGGTGTGAAAATGAATGGGCAAATCGGTTTCCTCGCGCAAGGTGGCAATCAGCTTGCTTGCCGCCGCAGGTTTGAGCAACCCCGCCATGTCCTTCAGGCCCAGCACATGGGCCCCCGCCGCCTCCAGCTCCCGCGCCAGCCCGACATAATATTTCAAATCATATTTGGCCCTGTTAGGATCAAGAATGTCCCCGGTATAGCAGATCACCCCTTCACAAACCTTGTTGGCTTCAAGCACCGCGTCCATGGAAACGCGCATATTTTCAACCCAGTTCAAACAGTCAAACACCCGGAAAACATCAACGCCCCCTTTGGCTGCCTGCGCTACAAAATACTGCACAACATTGTCCGGATAATTGGTGTAACCAACCCCGTTTGAACCACGCAACAGCATCTGGGTAAGAATATTGGGGGCTCCCTCGCGCACTTTTTTAAGCCGCTCCCACGGGTCCTCATTCAAAAACCGCATGGAGACATCAAACGTTGCCCCCCCCCAGCACTCAAGGGAAAACAGATTTGGCATGCCCCGCGAATAAGCCTGGGAAATGCGTGCAATATCATAGGTGCGCATGCGTGTGGCGAGCAATGACTGGTGCCCGTCGCGCATGGTTGTATCGGTAAACAATACCTGCTTTTGCGCACGCATCCAGCGCGCCAGCCCTTTTGGGCCTTCACGTTCCAACACCTGCCGCGTTCCCTCAATAATTGAAAGCGGTGGAAAAACCGGCACTTCAGGTTCCGGTGCATCAGCGGGGGGGAGCGCGCGCCCCTTCACATCGGGATGCTCGTTAATGCTCACATCACCAATATAGGTCAGAAGCTTTGTCGCCCGGTCGCGCCGTTTGGGCATATCAAACAGCGAAGGGGTATTGTCGATAAAGCGGGTGGTGTAAGTATTATTCAGAAATTCCTCATGCCCGATTATATTTTCCAGAAACGCCAGATTGGTGGACACCCCGCGAATACGAAACTCGCGCAAAGCCCTGTCCATGCGCGCAATCGCCTCCTCCGGGGTGGGGGCCCAACAGGTGACCTTTTCCAGCAACGGATCATAAAACCGGGTAATCACCGCCCCCGAATAGGCAGTTCCCCCATCAAGGCGCACCCCGAACCCGGTGGCCCCGCGATAGGCGGTTATGCGGCCATAATCGGGAATAAAATTCTGCTCCGGGTCTTCCGTTGTCACACGGCATTGCAGCGCATGCCCGTTCAGATGAATGTCCTCCTGCAGGGGCACCCCTGATTGGGGCGTGCCGATCACCGCCCCCTCAAGGGCATGGATTTGCGCCTTTACAATATCAATTCCGGTCACCTCTTCAGTGACAGTATGCTCCACCTGCACCCGTGGATTGACCTCAATGAAATAAAATTCATCACTGTCCGCATCCATCAGGAATTCAACCGTGCCCGCACAACGATAGTTTGCCGCCCGCCCCAGCCGCAAGGCCGCTTCGGTTAAATCAGCACGCACTTTTTCACTCAGATAAGGTGCAGGTGCCCGCTCCACAACTTTCTGATTTCGCCGCTGCACCGAACAATCACGCTCAAACAAATGCACCAGATTGCCATGGCTGTCCCCCAGCAGCTGCACCTCCACATGGCGCGCCCGCTCCACCAGCTTTTCCAGATACATTTCATCCTTGCCAAAAGCGGCCTTGGCCTCGCGTTTGGCCTCATCCAACTCCGCCCGCAAACCATCTTCATCAAGAATGCGCCGCATGCCGCGCCCGCCCCCGCCCCAGGAAGCCTTGAGCATCAGGGGATAGCCCACTTTCTGCGCAAGTTTTACGCACTCATCCAAATCCTCCGGCAGCGGATCAGTTGCCGGCACCACCGGCACATTATTTTCGATGGCCATTTTCCGCGCCGCCACCTTATTGCCCAGCGAACGCATGGTCTGAGCTCTGGGACCAATGAAAATTATGCCCGCATCTTCACACGCATCAACAAATTCAGGGCTTTCCGAGAGCAATCCATAACCGGGATGAATGGCATCCGCCCCGCTTTCACGCGCAATGGAAATATATTGCTCAATCTGCAAATAGGCCTCAACCGGCCCCAGCCCCTTGCCGATAAGATAGGCCTCATCCGCCTTGAATCTGTGCAACGCCAATTTGTCCTCTTCGGCAAAAACGGCAACGGTTTTTATCCCCAGTTCATTGGCAGCACGAAAAACCCGAATGGCAATTTCTGAACGGTTGGCAACGAGAATTTTTGTGATCGGCATAACAAACTCAATTCTTTTTTAATTCATCTGATTTGCAAGGGGGCTTAAATAAGTTCATCCGCCAAATGAGAAATATCATAACCCGCCTGCGCCGCCTGCGCGATCAGTTCAGCGCCGGGCACTTTTCCTTTTTGCGAGATCGCCCAAAGATTCGTCGAACGGGTGCCTGTTCTGCAAAAAATCAACACCGGCTCCTGATACCGGGATAAAATCTCACCCATTCTGGCAACCATTTTGGGCGCATAAGGGGCCGTAATAACCGGAACATAATGATAATCTATTCCCAGACGCTGTGCCTCTTCTTCAATATCGTCGTGCCAGGGCTGATTGACTTCTTCCCCGTCGGGCCGGTTATTGATGATGGCTGCAAAGCCCGCCGCTTTTATTTCCGCCACATTCTGGGCGCTGATCTGCGTTGCGGCACTCACCTTGTCGCTGATTTTTCTGATCTGCATTTGGCTGCCTCCGAAAAAAACATGAAATCACCTTGTATTTGCCACGCGCTCCAGCCAACCGCAATAGAGTGGCCTCTGGCGCATCGCAAAAAATACGGATGCCAGACTAAAATACTGCACAAAAAAGACTGCGCCGGTTTTGCCAGCGCAGTCTTTTCAAACCACATCAAGGATTTTGTCACCGATTTGCATGATGGCCGGTTTGCACCATTCCCGGTTTACATCGGAACGTCACCGGCAAGATTGACACAAGCAGTCATGCCGCACTACGCCCCACTCGTGTTTCCGTCACCAACTCACCAACATCATATCCCGCACCCGCAGCAAGCGCGATGATCTCATCGCCAAGCAATTCGCCAATCTGCGTACTTGCCCAAAGTTTGGCACATCGGGTTCCAGAGCGGCAAAAGAAGAATATCGGCCCATCATGCCTTGCCAGAACCGCCCTGGTTTTATCAATCGCCTGATGCGCAAACGGCAGACCGGCAACCGGAATAAAATAATAGGGAATATCAAGGCGCGCCGCTTCAGCTTCGATATCTTCATTCCATGGCTGATCTTCTTCTTCCCCGTCCGGCCTGTTGTTGACAATGGCAACATAACCCGCCGCCTTGATCCGTACGACATCCTCTATGCTGATTTGCGGGGAAACACTCAATTGTTTGTTTATGCGTCTGATTTCCATTTTTTCCTCTGTGAACTCAATCATTTGTTCCACAGAAAATGGCACTTATCAGCAAAAACATCAATGATATCAAGGCATTAAGAAAAATTTTGATCCAAATACAAATTATGTTGGATGTTTGTTTCAACAAATGCACACAAATTAGAATACAAGGCATCCAAATCAATGATGACGCGCAAGTGCTGCAACCACAATTTTGACGCTGATAATGCCTACCCGGCGTCCTTCACTGTCCTTGACCCCAACCCAGTCATACTTGGCGAACAGAGGCAGCACATCCTCACAGGTTGCCGTGTTTTGCACGGCAACATCACAATGTTGCGTTTGTGAACTATCCATAATCGCCCCGACCCGAATGACTCTGGCCCGGTTTACGTCACGTACAAAATCCACCACATATTCATTGGCAGGTCTTAATACAATGTCCTCAGGCCGCCCCACCTGCATCACTTCACCATCTTTGAGCACAGCAACCCGATCACCAATTCGAATAGCTTCATCAAAATCATGGGTAATAAAGAAAATCGTTTTACGCAGCTTTTTTTGCAAACTGAGCAATTGGGTCTGCATACCCGAGCGGATCAGCGGATCAAGGGCTGAAAATGCTTCGTCCATCAGCAAAACATCGGAATCCATGGCCAGCGCACGCGCCAGCCCCACCCGCTGTTTTTGCCCCCCGGACAGTTCATGGGGCCGGGACATTTCATAACCCTCAAGACCCACCGTGGAAATCCATTCTCTGGCTCGCTCATGGCGTATGGATTTTCCAAGCCCGCGAATTTCCAGCCCATAGGCAACATTTTCCAAAACACTGCGATGGGGCAACAGTCCGAAATTCTGAAATACCATCGCCACATCGTTGCGTCGAAATTCCCTGAGTTCCTCCATATTCATACTGAGCACATCGCGTCCATTGACTTCAATTGCGCCAGAAGTGGGGTCAATCAGCCGGTTCACATGGCGAATAAGCGTTGACTTCCCCGATCCCGAAAGCCCCATCACCACGAATATTTCCCCCTCATTTACACTGAGCGAAACATCATGCAGACCCACAACCTGGTTGCTTTGGGCCTGAACTTCTTCCTTGGAACACCCCTGTTTCAACATGGCCAACGCCGCCTGCGGATTATTCCCGAAGATTTTTGTTATGTTTTTTAACGCGATTACCGGATCAGCACTCATTGATTTTGCCCGCTTAATCCAATGCGCTCCTGCAAGCGTTTGCCAAATCCTTGTGTAATGCGGTCAAAAATTATTGCCAACACCACAATACCAAGCCCGGCAAACAAACCGCGCGAAACCTCCAGCCGCCCGATCCCCTGCAACACCTGATAATCAAGTCCCCCCGCGCCAATCATCGAGTCGATAACCAGCATGGCCAACGCCATCATTGTTGTCTGGTTGACCCCCGCAAGAATAGTGGGCAGTGCTAACGGGATTTGCACCCCAAACAATTTTTGTCTAGGAGTGGCTCCAAATGCCTGTGCCGCCTCCATGGTTTCTTTGTCCACCAGCCTGATTCCCAAATCGGTCAGGCGTATCAGAGGAGGCGCCGCATAAACTATGGTCGCAATTAGCGCTGGAACCTTGCCCGGACCAAAAACCATCACCACCGGGATAAGATAAACAAAGCTGGGTAGTGTTTGCATCAGATCAAGCACTGGCGCTACAACCCGCTGCAATATTCTTGAGCGCGACATGGCGATGCCCAGAGGCAGGGCAAAAAAAATTGTAGTCATTGTCGCCGCAATCATCAGCGCCATAGTTTTTATGGCGTCTTCCCATAGCTCCATTACCCCCACCAGAATCAGGGAAACAACCACAATGATCGGCAGGGTCATACGCCGGGTTGCAGCAAACGCTGCTATTGCCAGCACCAGAATCACCAACCACCACGGAACGGATAATAAAAACTTCTGGATTGAATTGAGTAACAGTAAAAGCGGATAGGCGCCAGCTTCAAACCCGTCCCCCCAATTGATAACAATCCACTCTAAACCGTCATCAATCCAAATTCGAAGTGGACGCGTCTCAAATATTTCCGGAAACATTTTTCCCCCGAAATTTTCCGTACTCAACAAAAACGACTGGGCAAATTTCGCCCAGTCGACAAATTTATCTGTAACTTAAACTCAAACTATCGCTATAGAGCTGCTTGAACCGCCGCTGCGATATCCTCAGAAACCCAGGCAGTCCATATATCTGCTTCAGTTTTCAGAAAATTTTCAGCCGTTTCAACAGCACTCGCCTTGTTTTCCTCACCCCAGGTCAACATCCGGGAAATCTGAACATTATTCAGCGCCACATCACTCAAATAGGCCGCAACATTTGGCGCTTCTTCTGACAACCAGGAAGCGGTTGCCACCACCACCGGCGGTGTTGCAAATGAACTTTTTTGTTTAGGGGTGCATGCTGAATCGACATTACACGCCCAGATTTCAGCATTATATTCAGGCATTTCAAGCTGAACCATATCATATTTGCCCATCAGGCCCGTCGGACCCCAATAGTAAAATACAATCGGCTCTTCACGAACAAAAGCCCGGGCGATAGATGCATCAAGATTGCCACCAGACCCCGGTGAGAACAGATTAAAACTATCCTCAAGGCCATAGGCTTCAAACAAAG
>WFOP01000069.1 GCA_015487985.1 Hyphomicrobiales bacterium | reverse complement strand
GGTGGAAACAGCCCCCACCCCTTCCATGAAAGATCTGCCTGCCCCAAAAGCAAATAATAAGTCACTGCTGCTTGTTGGAGGCGGCAAGGACTCGAACGTTTCTGCCCAATTGTTGCAAAACGCCTTGTGCGACTTCACCCCCTTCGCGGTCAATCCAAAGGGTCCCATTTTGTCCTCGATTGATGCCATGGGGAAAAGCCCGCTATTTGTGAAACGCCGGCTCGATCCGGCCATGATCTCACTTTCCGGGAAACCGGGATTTTTCAACGGCCATGTGCCCTCCACCGCCATCAATTCAATGATCGCCGCCATTGTGGCCACGCTGTTTGACTATAAGAACATAATCCTCTCCAACGAGCGCTCCGCCAGTGAGCCAAACATGTTTTTTGATGGCCGTCAGGTGAACCATCAACATTCCAAAAGCCTTCATTTCGAAAAACTTCTGGGCGAAACGCTGCAACAGACCACTCAAAAACATCTTGCGTGTTTTTCCCTTTTGCGCCCCCTCTCAGAACTCAAAATCTCCAGCATTTTCGCCAGAACCAACACCTTTGACGCAAATTTCTCCAGTTGCAACTCCAATTTCAAACAAGGTGAAAACGGCGCAATCCTCTGGTGCAATTCCTGTCCCAAATGCCATTTTGTTTACCTGATGTTTGCCCCGTTTATGCCGCCGGAACGCCTGCTGGCAATTTTTGGGGCCACCCCGTTATCCAACACCGCCAACCTGGCCTCGTTTGGGGCCTTAGCGGGTCTGAATGATCAAAAACCCTGGGAATGTGTGGGGGAAACCATGGAAGCGGCCGCCGCCATCCATCAGCTCTTTCTCAAGTCTCCGTTTCAATCCACCCCGATCATCAAACAACTCGCCCCCAAACTTATTGAAAAATACACCGGGGAAAAACTGATTGCAGTGTTCAATGATCTATTTATAGATAGCAAAGATCACTGCATACCACGGCACTTTGTCACCTGTCTGGCGAAAGGGTGACACCAACTGTTTAAGGAATTCAATTCATGTCAATCAAAGGCCCAGTTCTGCTTTATGGCGCAGGGCGCGAAGCCGTTTCAACGCGAAAACTGCTCAAGAAAATCGCACCGGATGCAAAAATTGACGTGTGCGTGGATTCCGGCGAAGCCGACATCAAGGACACGACCACTGTACCCGTCAGCTCGCTGATTGAAGCCTTTGAAAACAAATACTATCAGATGATCGTGCGCTCACCGGGCGTCTCCATTTATAAACCCGAGCTTGTCGCCGCCAAAAATGCCGGCATTGAAATCACCACCAACGTCAACCTTTGGGCCACCCATATGCGGGGAAACACCAAAGTCATTGCCCTGACCGGCACCAAGGGCAAAAGCACCACCGCCAAACTGATTTATACGATTTTACAGGCCCATGGTTATGATGTGGGTCTGGCCGGCAATATCGGGTTGCCCGTCACCGAACTGCCACCCCACGATTATGTGGTGCTCGAACTTTCCTCCTTCCAGTGTGCCGACCTGCAACTAAACCCCGATTTCATCGGCATAACCTCCCTGTTCCCCGAACATCTGGACTGGCATGGAGACGTAAAGACATATATCGCGGACAAAATGAACATTCTGCGCCGCAAGGGGTTTTATTCCTGCGCCCTGTCCCCGCAGATTTCCAGCCACCCCGACCTGCCCCAGCCCCCAAAAGGACTACTGAACAAATTGCCCAACCTTTCTCCACAATTTGGCGAACAGGTCGCGGCCGAAGTCGCCAGATCGCAGCTCAAGGGGGACCATAATCTTCAAAACGCTTTGCTTGGTGCGCGTCTGGCTTTGGGGGCGGGCGCATCTGAGCAATCCGTCCTTAAAGGCATAGCCGCCTTTGAACCCCTGCCCCACCGCCTGCAGGAATATCATGGAGGCGGCAAGATATTCGTCAACGATTCCATCGCCACAAATCCCGAAGCCACCAAAGCGGCCATCACCGCCTATGCCAACCAGAAAGTGGCGCTGATAGTTGGCGGGTTTGATCGCGATCAGGACTATAACGGACTGGCCAACAATTTGCGTCAGGCACCGCTTTCAAGCATCTGGTTTTTGCCCGACACCGGGCACCGCATTGCCGCCATGCTCAAAGATCAAACAATGCCCATGCCCACCTATAATGTGAATTCCCTTGAACAGATTTTTGAACAGCTAAAAAACGACCCCGATCAATTT
>WFOP01000068.1 GCA_015487985.1 Hyphomicrobiales bacterium | reverse complement strand
GAATGTGTGTGCTTGGATTTTCCTTGTGAATTTCAGCCCGATTTTGTCATACCAACCATAAAGTGCAGTTGGTCCGAATGAGTTCAGGCTCAAATCAAATCGAGATTTTTGGCAATTTTGTCGGCAATCCGGCCAAAGGATTTGGCTTCATCACTCTCGGGCTGATCCACACAAATGGGCACCCCGGCGTCGGATTGTTGCCGGATACTCATGTGCAGGGGAACTTCCCCGAGGAAATCAAGTTCCATTTTTTTAGCAGTATCCTGAGCACCCCCATGGCCAAAAATATCATAGCGTTTTCCCGTGTCAGGGGCGATGAAATAGCTCATATTTTCCACCATGCCCAAAACCGGAATATTGAGTCGTGTGAACATATCCATGGCTTTTTTCGCGTCAATCAAGGCCAGGTCCTGCGGGGTGGAGACGATAACAACCCCGGAAAATTCAACCGTCTGACAAAGGGAAATCTGGATATCGCCGGTGCCGGGGGGCAGGTCCATCACCAGAACATCCAGGTCACCCCAATCCGTCTCGCGCAATAATTGGCGCAGGGCAGAGGAGGCCATGGGACCACGCCAGACCACCGCCTGATCCCCCTCGAGCATCGGGCCAATGGACATGGCTTTTAATCCGTAAGCCTCAAAGGGCTTGAATAATTTGTCATCCCGAAATGCGGGCTTGCCCTCTATCCCCAGCAGTTTGGGTATGGAGGGGCCATAAAGGTCGGCATCGAGCACGCCAACTTTAAGCCCCAGGTTTTTCAGACCAAGTGCAATATTGACCGTGCTGGTGGATTTGCCCACGCCACCTTTTCCTGAAGCGATGGCGATAATTTTTTTAATACCCTTTACCGGGGTGGCCTGATTTGGCGATTTTTGCCCGGCCCCTGCCCCAGTTCCTGCCCCACTGGAATTTGCCCCCGAGTTGCCCGGCGCGCGGTCCGCCGTAATCGACACCAAAACCTTGCGCCCCTCAGCGCAGGTCTCAGCAGCTTTGGTGGCCGCCACCTGCACAGGGCCAAACGCCCCTTCCATGCCCGGCTCCACAGCAATGGCAAAAGCAATGGCTGAGGGGGTGAGGATAATATCGGACAGGCCGGCATAATCAGCGAGCGCGCTGCCATCGGGCACCTGTACATCTTTTAAGGCACGTTTGATTGCGGAGATGACGGGATGATCGGCCATGGGGCAAAACCAACTTTGTTCAGATTCTAAAGGATTGACTGGCCGGTAGCTTCCCAGTCCTTGACAAAGGCTGCAAGCCCGTTATCGGTCAGAGGATGCTTATACATTTTGTGGATAATCCCGGGGGGGATTGTTGCCACGTCAGCACCGATCAAAGCGGATTCCGAAACCTGATTGATGTTGCGGATTGATGCAACCAGAATCTGGGTATCAAAATCATAATTGTCGTAAATGCCGCGAATTTCTGCAATCAGTTCCATGCCGTTGAGGTTGATATCATCAAGCCGGCCAACAAAGGGGGAAATATAGGTTGCCCCCACTTTGGCCGCCAGCAAGGCCTGATTGGCGGAAAAACACAGGGTAACGTTAGTTTTGATGCCCTTATTGGAAAAATGTTTACAGGCCTTGAGACCGGCAGGGGTCAAGGGCAGTTTTATCACCACATTGGAGGCAATTTTTGCCAGATGTTCACCTTCGGCAATCATGCCCTCAAGGTCTGTTGCGGCGACCTCGGCGGAAACGGGGCCGTCAACGATTTCGCAAATTTCTGCAATGACCGCCAAAAAATCACGGCCCGATTTTGCAATCAGAGAGGGGTTGGTGGTTACGCCATCAAGCAGGCCGGTGGCCTGCAATTCGCGAATGTCATCAACTTCGGCGGTATCAACGAAGAACTTCATGGTAGTTTCCTTAAGTGTTTGCCGCAGGTTGTGCGCGTTATGTTTCCTTGAAAATAATTATGTAGTAACGAGCGGGTCAAGAGCAAGGGGCAAATCAGCCCCGGCGGTTCATTTGCTCACGTCCAGAATTGCGGCGGCGAGTTTATCGGTGTCATGTTCAGGAATCCCGGCGATATTCACCCGGGAATCATCGATCATATAAATTGCCTTGTCGGTTTTGAGCTTTTCCACCGCCTCTTTGGGCAGCCCCAACAAAGAGAACATGCCGCGATGTTGCT
>WFOP01000067.1 GCA_015487985.1 Hyphomicrobiales bacterium | reverse complement strand
GGTGAACATCGCGGTTGTGGGGTCGGATGAAGGGCTGGAACACCTGGATATTCCCTGGGGCTGCAATCCGGTTACCAACCCGAACCTGTCAAGCAACAGCTTCAAAATCGTTACAGAAGGTTTGGGCTTCAGCCGTTCGCAACGCGCCGCCTATATCAACGAAAATTCAGATCTTGCGCCCCATATCCGCGTTTGCTGGGAAAATGCCCACACCGGAACAAATTGCGGCACCTGCGAAAAATGTATCCGCACTCAACTCAATTTCCGCGCCGTTGGTGCAGAGCCACAGGGCTATCTGAAAATTGCAAATTTCTGGCAGATTGCGTTTACCCCCAGCCACAATCTGGGCGATAATGTTTTTCTGGCTGAAACCCAGCGCGAAGCATCACGGCGAAAAATATATGGATGGTGGCGACTCGCCTGTTACATCTCCATAGCCAAAAACTTCCTGATAGCCCCCATATTGATGGCGAAAAACAAACTCAAGCACCTCATTCGCAAAAACGAAAACCTCTATCAACAGGTTAGAAAGCTGGTGGGCAAAAATGCTTGAGCCGAACCCGGACATTTCCCAACTCATAACCGGCAAACACCCCGCCCAAATGCGTCATCTTGGCCGGATGACCAACGCTTTGGCAACCACCATTTTACCATCCGGCAAAGTAGGTTATGTGGACTATCCCATGCACATCAATGTGGGGGACCTGTTGATATTTCTGGGGGCCATGAATTTTTTCAACTGGAACAACAATTCCATCCCAACATCGTTCTGCCTCTATGACGGGCAGAAAAACGCCTTTGACAGCCTTGGCGACGTTGATGTCATTGTTTGCCACGGGGGTGGAAACTTCGGGGACATTTACCCCCATCATCAGATTTTGCGCGAAAAGATTATAAAGGCCTTTCCACACAAACCCGTCGTAATCATGCCCCAGTCCATGCACTTCACCTCCCGGGAGACCATGGAAAAAAGCGCCGCTGTCTTTAAAACCCATGACAATGTTTCAATCTATATGCGCGATCAGGAAAGCTTTGATATCGCCCGCAACCATTTCTCCGATCAGGTGTTTTTAAGTCCCGACATGGCCCACCGGCTTTATGATGACTTTGCACCCGTTCGCAACAATGTAAAACATGAGCAAAATCCGTTTTTTCTGATGCGGCGCGATATCGAAGCACCCCCGGACAACAAGAACACCACTAGGGGAAAAGATTGGAAAGACATTATGCGCTTTGGTGAAAAACTGCGCATTGAACGCCACCGCCTGACAACCCGACTGGCGGGCAGGCTCGATGCGCCGGCCCCCCATATTCTGCCCGCCTATCATCGCACCGTAAACAGTGTTGTCCACGCAATTGCCATGCGCATTGGCGGACATAACCCCTGGACCACCTCGCGCCTGCACGGGGCAATTTTAGGTCTGCTACTGGAGCGAACAGTGAACCTGAGTGATAATTCCTACGGCAAAAATGCGCGTTATTTTTCCGCATGGGGTCAAAATCTGGTTCATATGATTTCTAGGTGAATAATGTTCAAACGAATGATTTTCAAGTGAAGCAAATTGGCGCTGGACCCCGCGTATCAATAAGAATATGTTCAAGGTTGCGCGCGATCTGATAAAGGCTTCCCATGACATTCCCAAAACGCAAATTTATTGCCGCCCTGTCCTGTGGATTTTTGGCCCTTGGCGCTGGCATTGTCTTGGCAGGTTGCTCCACCAGCCCCCTGCCTGCCGGCCTGACGGCCCGGATGGACCAGACAGGCGCAAATCTTGACCGCGCAGAAGCCTTGCAATTGATCAATCAGTTTCGCGCCTCGCGCGGGGTACGCCCGCTTACCCTGAGTCCCGATTTGAACGCGACAGCACAAAATCTTGCCAACAGCTACGCATCAAATTCCGGCCAACCGCCAAAACCGGGCGGTAACGTTGTTCACATGCGCTTAAGCGCCGGTTATTCAAGTTTCGCTCAAACCTTTTCGGGCTGGCGCGGCAGAGCTGACGATGCCAATGTCATTGCGGATCCCAGTGCAAATTCCGCCGGGCTGGGCGTTGCCTATACGGCCAATTCCGCTTATGGCGTGCATTGGGTTTTGCTATTGGGCAACTCTGCGCCCCCTGCATCCCCCCCCATTCAGTAAGAATTTATGGTCTGGGGCGCGGCAGGGGCAGGGGCACCGCTGTAGCCGCAACAGTTTCAACAAGTTCAAGTTTTGATCCCCCCCGAAGTAAGGGCGCATTTGCAGGGCGGGGGCGTGGAACAGGCACGTCGCGCAACCGCCCCAACGGCCTGACACGATAAACCCTGTCCGCCACCTCTGCGGTAAGAAAACTTGGCTGCCCGGCAAGACCATAGGGAAAAGCTGTTTCGCGAGCCGCCACATATTCCCTGGCACCGGCTCCACAAATATTTGCGCGCATGTCCACCGGGGCGTCTGTAGTATTCACAATATTTTGCACCAGCATGCCGGTGCCGGCCCGTTGCCCGTTAAGATAATCACTGAACATCTTTGCCGCCAGTTCTCCACGCTCCCGCGCCGAAGATGCCCCCAGTACGACAGCGAGAAGTTTGCGCCCGTTACGCTCCACCGTTGCCACCATATTCAATCCCGCAGAACAGATGAACCCGGTTTTCATGCCCGTTGTCCCGGCAAATTCCGTAAGCAGGTTATTGTGTGTGCGCAAATCATTGCCCGAAAGCTTTACCACCGAAGTGGCAAATAAGGAGGCATATTGAGGAAAATGCCGGCGAATCGACAAGCCGAGCAACGCCATATCGCGCGCGCTTGTCACCTGCGCACGATCATGCAGGCCATGGGGGTTGGTAAAATTGGTGGCACTCATGCCAAGGGTTGCTGCCATCTGGTTCATCTCATCAACAAATTTTTCCACCGAACCCGAAACGGTTTCCGCAATGGCAATGGCCACATCGTTGGCGGATTTCACAATGAGCAGGTTCAGGGCATCGCGCATGGTAATGGCGGTATCCACCGGCAACCCGCTTTTTGAAGGGGGGGCACGCCGGGCAGCGGCTGAAATTATCACCGGTGTATCAAGATTGATAGCACCGTTATCAATGGCCTGAAATGTAACAATAGCGGTGGTTAACTTGGTGAGCGAAGCGGGATGCCAGGGCTGGCCGGCATCGCGCGCCTGCAACACCTCGCCGGTGACCATATCCACCAGAAGTGCAGGTGTGGCAAGCACCGACGGACTGATCAGGAACACCCCGGATAACACTAAAAACAAACGAAAAAATATACAACGCAACCCCTTTGGCGCGCTCCAGATTGATCTCACCAGATTCCATTCCCAACCTTCTTTTGAACCAGCTTTTAGAGATAGCATTTCACTAAAATTTTCAACAGTTTTTTTGTCGCCACGGCCCGGAAGCAATTGAAAAACAACCCCACTTCCATCAACATACTGACAAGCACTGATACAGGGGTCTTGACTTGACCAAAACACCCCTATAGCTGTTCGCATCGCTACCAATGTTTATATTTTGATGCCCCTCTGGCGGAACTGGTAGACGCGCGGGATTCAAAATCCCGTTCCCGCAAGGGAGTGCCGGTTCGATTCCGGCGGGGGGCACCATTTTTATATCTCGCGGCGGGAATAAAGGATTTCTCACCCCAAAAGCCAGACATCCCCGCCTTTTTATCTCGCGCCAATTCGCTTCGCTCATGCTCCGATGGGGCGCCACACACGTGGCGGCTCGCTCTTCGCTCGCTGGCGCCTTTGACCTTTCTCTGTCTCAGCGCACCAGATACTCGGTGTTTTTTCAAAAAAATGCCTCACGCACACAAGATGTTGTTTTGTTCAGTTACGCCAAAATCAGCATCAACATTGCCACCACGGTCAGGGAGTTTACAAGAAGATGTATGCTCAAGACCGGCCATATGCTTTTAGTATGGTAAACAACGAATGCCATGAGCAAGCTCACCGGCAAAATCTGAGGCAATAGCCAAAGTTGAAAACTATGATAAAATGCGAAACCTAAACCATTGGCAACCCAAGACATTTTCCCCAAATTTTGCATTTTGGGAAGAAGCCATGCACGGAAATAGAATTCTTCGACTAAGATATTGAGTATTAGTGTCAATGAAATCAATCCTATAAGCCAATAGGCACCACGCAACTGAAAGCCAGGCGTTAAAGAATCTATGTCGGCGGTCATCGGATCAATTAGTGGGTTCAAGAAAAATGGGAAATATTCTGGTGCACGGAGGCCGGAAAAATCGCTCCAGATAATACTCAAGAATCCCAAGCCGCTTGCGGCTGCCAACCCTGCAAACAAAACAACAATGGCAAATAACCACTTCTTTTTGTTAATCGGCGTAAGACACATCCTTGACTGAAGGCTGATGTTGAGGTGGGCCGCTTCACGCTTCATAAAAAAAACGGGAACAACAGTAAAAACCGCAAGCATTGCAGATGCGATCAGCGGCCAGGCGACAATGGCAGCCACGCCGCTATCATGAACTGCAGGAAGAACGAAATGAAACCCGAAATATGCGATCATGCTTGGAATGGCAAAAGCAAGCAGAATCTGGATCCAGCCAAATTGAGGAGCATCTGCCCACATAAAATCATGATTTTTATTCATTTGGACATCGTCACCTTGCGCGCGACAAACTGATCAGCGCCCCGCCAAGTCCGGCTGCCATTGAGGAACCTAGTCCAACGGCGCCTGGAATGGTGTGAAACATAAACCAACCAGCCACTCCTCCTGCGGTTGCGCCAACAAGCACCACCAACGATAGTTTTGATATCATATTCATTTCTCAATTTCCTTTTTGGTATCTCAAGTAAATTCGGCAGCCGGATCAGTATTTTGACGGGAACGATGTTGCCAGGGCCTGATTTTCCGCATCAACTCTTTGCTGAACTACAGCGCATGCTTGAAGATTTCCAGCAATACAGGCTTCGTCTATTTGCTGACGTGCTGCTATCTCAGCATTTGATGCACACGCGGACAGGGACGCGAAACTGATAAGGCCAAGGACCGTTAGAATTGGTTTGTTTGTCATTTATTTTCTTTCTCAATTTTTCATCTCCCAGCGCTGCATGATAAGAAGAAACAGCATATTTTTCCCATTAAAGAAGGTAACTGCAATCATGGTTGCCATGGGGTTCAATGGAACAAAATCGGCTGTTTTGTTCAGCGCCGGAAGAATTGAGCTTCACACGATTACTTGTTGATGTCGCTCATCCCTACAGGGAGAGACACAGTTTTACGGTAATTCGTAGGCGTTTGGCCGGTAACGCGCTTAAACGCTTTATAGAATGTGGATCGCGCATTAAACCCGACATCATAGGTGATCTTCAGGATGGAGTCGTTTGTCGTTGACATGAGTGTTGTCGCCTCTGCAATGCGGTAACCATTGACGAAATCAAAGAAGCTCTCTCCAATTTCTTCATTCAATGCTTGGGAAACATGATTTGGCGACGCGCCGATGTGCCGCGCTAAAGTCCACAAGGACAAGTTGGGATTGCGGTGCAAATGATCCCTATCCATTGCCGCGCGCAGTTTGCGCGAAATACGCGCTGATGCTTCTGCACTTAATGCGGATTTTTCGTATTTCTCGCTTACCGGTTCCCCCTCTCGATCATTGGAGGTACCTCTGGTTTGTTCCTCTTCAATATCAGGAGGCACCAAAGGCGGATGTTGCCGCAGCCCAAAGAGTGTCATTGCGGCAACCAGAACCAGACCCGCAATGCTTGTAACGCCAACGAACAAAGAATTAACACCTGCTCTTTCAGTATCAAACGCAGTTAGAAGAAAAAGCGAACGCGCCAACCAATAGAGCAGCCCCAAACCTCCAATTGTGAAAATCCAACGCATTTCGTATTCTTCGGTACTGGCGTAAATGTCGCGCAACTTAGATCTAAAGCGTATCAAGCGACGCACGATCAAAAAAAGATAGATGGCGACTTGTGGATAAATCGAAAGATGGGAAACTGCGACTATTGTCGCAAATACCATGGAGAGGGTGGAGGATGGCAGGGGCGAGCTAAAAAACAGAAAGGCCCTGGCCTCTGGCAGAAACAGGAGAACAATCAGCCCATTCAAAATTGCAACCAAAGGCAATAAAAAGTGAAGATAAAAACGTTTGGGTATTCGTTGCTCGGGCGAAGTAAGCACAAATACATATACCCAAAAAAGTGGCGCAATGAACAGCAAACTGGGCGTCCACAATATCAGTTCCGCGACTTGAATATAAGAAACCGGAAGGTTCTCAAGAATTCGGGCAAATGCATCAGGAAAACTATTTACGGCAACGACGCCAAGAAATAGCGCAAAACTTTTATTCGCACTTGAATTCTTGACGCCTGCAAGACCAAAGGCAATACCAAACAATGCAATTGCGATTGTGGCAGTGCCGGCCATTTCAACGATGATTTGGTCCATGTTTCAATTTGCTCTAATCACGCCTGGAGGCCAGAATGCAAATGCACCCGACGCGCCAAAGATCTATCTTTGCCAACCAAGACAAAGCAATTGAACTAAAAAAGACATGGGGTCAATTTGAAAAAAATTCTCGCACATATCCTTCAACCGCGCCATTCCGATTTGCAACCGCAGCACGAATCCTACCGGTGTTGGGATCCGCGACCATTAGGGAATCAAACCCCTGATTTCGCCCATCGTGCCACATGATCACTCCGGGGTTCACAAATATACCTAAACCTGATTCATCACTAACCGGTGTCACCATGCGTTGTGCCAGTTCAACAGGGATGATGGCATCGGGCGCTCCATCCAAAGACTTAAGTATCGCTTGCATTACTCTTGCCAGGTCAGATGCTGTAGCCCAGAGACCCGCAGCGGCACTTTCAGGATATCGTCTATAACCACCGGGTAGCATCTGCCCATCTTCATAATATCCGTGGGCGAATGGTGCTGTTGGATGTAGCGCGAAAGTTGCATGCGGCGCACCAATTGGGTCCAGAACCTGCGCCTTTACATAATCCGCAAAATCCATTCCGGTTGTGTCTTCAATCAGCAATTGTAAGGCCGTTGTTCCACCGCCACTGTATTTGAATTTGCCAAACAGCCTGAAGTACGTCCGAACAGCTTCCGAATTAGCCGGCGGACGCCCTTCCAGGATTTCCAGCAAATTCGGGATTTCATCCTCCGGGCCATACCCTAAAAATCCATCTACTGAAGCGCCTGAAGTATGTGACATCAATTCTGCAACCGTTGCTGACGCACTTCGACGCCCCGGCAATTGCCAGCGCTCAAGATATTGATTGACCGGTTCGTCAAGCTCGATGCGACCATCGCGCACCAGGGTCAGAACTGCCAGGGCAGCCACTGTCTTTGAACAGGATGCCACCTGAAAAAGCGTATCATTATCCACGGCAACCTGCGGTGTTGCCATGCCTCCATATCTCGTGGTGAGCTGCCCTTCATTGATCTCCGCATACTGGTAGCCTGCATTTGCAGGTGCGTTTGGAAATGGGTTTGCAGATGGGTTTGATTGGGCCAGGCTTACACGCGACAGCGATGTCATAAGCGCCGCCAAACTGATGGCGTTGAACGTACGTCGGTTCATTTTATTATTTTCCTGATCGGGTTTTAAGTATCCCAAACTGTCACACTGAATTGCGAAAAGTCGTCCAATCCGGCAGGCCCATACACCAGGCCAGTGTTCCCCAGAGTAAAATCAGCCAGCACAACACTGGTTCAAAGACCGACAAGGGGGATATCTGTATTATGATAATGCATGCAACTATATAAGGATCATCAAGTTCCTCATTACAGGAAATCGCAAACATCAAAAGTCAAACAATTGCACCTGTTCCTCATGATGAATCCGTGATCTGAATTAAAACATTTACGCTGGTTTTTGCAGAATTTTCAGCCCGTTCCGCTTCAAAGATCCCATTTATGATCAAACCATAAACCTGAGCAAACCATATACCGTATCAGCTTGACAAAAGTGCACCCGGCGCAATACAGGACATGTCCGCCAATATATATCTCGCGCCAATTCGCTTCGCTCATGCTCCGATGGGGCGCCACACACGTGGCGGCTCGCGTTAAAGCTCGCGGCGGGCATAAATGATTTCTCACCCCCAAAAGCCCGATATGCCCGCCAATATATATCTCGCGCCAATTCGC
>WFOP01000066.1 GCA_015487985.1 Hyphomicrobiales bacterium | reverse complement strand
GCTTTAACCGCCCCCACCTGTTTTTTCAGAAGTCCCTTGTAAATGGGGAAGTGCATTTTCAAATCGCGAACGCGCACCAGCGGTTCTTTGCCGGCATCAAGGGCGGTTTCAGCCATCATTATCGCTCCCTTTCTGGCCAGGTGTCCACCAGCAGGCCACATCATGATCTTTGCTAACCGCTATCCGTTTTGGATTTTCCTGTGTGCAACGGCTCATGACATGCTTGCAGCGCGGCGCAAATTCGCACGACACCGGTTCATGATCCAGATTCGGGGGCTGACCATCAATGGAGCGAAGGCGCTGGGCCCGCTCGCCGCCCATCCGGGGCAGGGTTTCAAGAAGTGCGCGGGTATAGGGGTGCAAGGGATTGGAAAAAAGCTCTGAAACCTGAGCATGTTCCACAATCTGGCCCGCATACATTACAGCGACCCTGTCGGCAATTTCAGCAACCACCCCCAGATCGTGGGTAATCCAGATAATCGCCATGCCCAGCTTGTGCCGCAACTCTTTGATCAGTTCAAGAATCTGCGCCTGAATAGTAACGTCCAGCGCGGTTGTCGGCTCATCTGCAATCAGCACCTTGGGATCACATGCCAGTGCAATGGCAATCATCACCCGCTGACGCATGCCGCCGGAAAACTGGTGTGGATAGTCGCGCAATCTCGGGGCCGCATCCGGAATGCCCACCAGTTCGAGCAGTTCGGCGGCCCGTATGCGTGCATCCTTCTTGTTTAGCCCCATATGCAGGCGCAACGGCTCCATAATCTGGAAGCCCACCGTAAACACCGGGTTGAGCGAGGTCATGGGGTCCTGAAAGATAAAACCGATCTCGCCACCGCGCACCTTGCGCAGTTCATCGTCGGAAATTTCGCGCAATTCGCGTCCGTCAAACCGGATTTCGCCATCGGTGATTTCAGCTGGCGGAGAGGGCAGCAGTTTGAGAAGGGACATCATGGTGACGGACTTGCCCGAACCACTCTCACCCACAATTCCAAGTAATTCACCTGCTTTCAGGGAAAAACTCACATCATTAACCGCATGCACCATGCCATCGCGTGTATTAAACACGGTTTTCAAATTCGCCACATCCAAAATTGTGGCGCGCGCGTCCTGCATTCAGTTCCCTCCCCAAGGGATTTATTTGTCGGCGGTCCCGCCGCCGTTTTATTATTGGCTATCGCCGTTTTATTATTGGCTATCATGGTTTAATCACGCGCGAGGGTCAATAAGGTTCTTGAAGGTTCTTGCTTTTTTGCTCAGGCTGGTCTCAGCTTAGACCGTTTTAAAGGGGGCCGCGTGTCAAATAAATTTACTGCCTTGCAGATGATGGAAAAGCTGATTGCATTCCCCACTGTCTCCAGCCGGAGCAATCTGGAACTGGTGGAATTTGTTCGCAAATATCTGGCCGGATATGGGGTAAAATCGCATTTGGTTTATGATAAATCAGGCACCAAGGCCAACCTTTATGCCCATATCGGTCCCGATATTGAGGGGGGTGTTATATTTTCAGGTCACACGGATGTGGTGCCGGTGGAGGGGCAGAACTGGGACACCGATCCGTTTTTGGTTGTGGAAAAAAACGGAAAATATTTTGGACGGGGTACCTGCGACATGAAAGGCTTCAACGCCATCGTTTTGTCTCTGGTTCCCCAAATGGTAAAAGCCGACCTCAAGCGCCCGATTCAGATAGCGCTTTCCTGCGACGAGGAGATTGGCTGCCTTGGGGCGCCGCATATGATCTCTCAAATGCGTGAAACCCTGCCCAGGGCGTCGGTCGTGGTGGTGGGGGAGCCATCCATGATGAAGGTTGTGACCGGGCATAAAGGTTCAATGGGCTTTACAACGAATATTCGCGGGCTTGAGGTGCATTCTTCCCTGATGCACAAAGGGGTGTCGGCGGTCATGGTTGGGGCAAGGCTGATTGAATGGCTGCGTTGCCGATTCGAAGAAAACAAGGCCGGCACCCCCAATGGGGTTGATTCTATGTTTGAGCCGCCATTCACCACCCTGCATGTGGGGACCATAAAAGGGGGATCAGCAACGAATATCACCGCCAGGGATTGCAGTTTTTCCTGTGACATCAGATGCCCGCCTTCACAAAATCCTGAGGACTGGTTCCGCCGTTACAGGGATTTTGCGGAACAGGTTGAAGCACAAATGCATGAAATCAGCCCAGAAACCGGCATTGAAATCGTTGCGCGGGACATGATTCCGGCGCTGTGCCCCGAAGAAAACGGCTCTGCTGAAACACTGGCCCGTCAAATCACAGGTGACAACGGCACCCATGTGGTTTCTTATAGTACCGAGGCTGGCCAGTTCCAGCGCAAAAATTATTCCGTTGTGGTTTGTGGCCCAGGTTCTATAGAACAGGCCCACCAGCCCAACGAATATATTACCAGAGAGCAATTCCAGAGCGGAACGGAGTTTGTCCGCCGGATTATTACCAAGTTGAGCCATCACAAACTAATCGGAGACTGACATGCCAAAAATAAACCGTTTTGCAGAAATGCACAAGGATATCACCGCCTGGCGACGTGATTTGCACGAAAACCCTGAAATCCTGTTCGATACCCACCGCACCTCGGCTTTCGTGGCTGAGAAGCTGCGCGAGTTTGGCTGTGATGAAGTGGTTACCGGCATCGGGCGAACCGGCGTGGTCGGGGTGATTAAAGGCAAGCAGGGCGGCTCGGGCAAGGTTATAGGCCTGCGCGCGGATATGGATGCCCTGCCCATGACGGAGACTTCAGGGGTGCCCCACGCCTCCAAAATTGAAGGGGCGATGCATGCCTGCGGCCATGACGGACACACCGCCATGTTGCTGGGGGCGGCCGCCTATCTGGCTGAAACCCGCAATTTTGACGGGACGGCTGTGGTGATTTTTCAGCCCGCAGAAGAAGGCGGCGGCGGCGGCAAGGAAATGGTCGACGATGGCATGATGGAACGGTTTGACATTCAGGAAGTCTATGGCATGCATAATTATCCCGGCCTCAAGGTTGGCGAATTCGCCATGCGCGTGGGCCCGTTAATGGCCGCTACTGACCAGTTCACCATCCATGTTGAAGGCAAGGGTGGCCATGCGGCCAATCCCAAGGCCTGCATTGATACGACACTGGTTGCCAGCCATATCGTTGTGGCCTTGCAATCGGTTGTTTCGCGCAATACCGACCCGCTGGACTCTCTGGTTCTTTCTGTCACCAGCTTTGAAACCGAGAGCAAGGCCTACAATATCATTCCCCAGCGGGTTGAAATTCGCGGCACCTGCCGCTCCCTGACCCCCGAAGTGCGTGAAATGGCACAAGAGCGGGTCAGGGCTATCGCAAAAAGCACCGCTGAGGCGTTTGGGGCAACCGCAAAAATCGACTATAATCTTGGCTATCCCGTAACCAAAAACCATGAGAAACAAACCGAATTTGCAGCAAAAATTGCTGAAGATGTTTCAGGTGGTGACATGGTTCATACGGACACACCACCGGTTATGGGGGGGGAGGACTTCTCCTATATGCTGGAGGCGCGTCCCGGTGCTTTTGTGTTTGTGGGGAATGGCGACACGGCCACCTTGCACCATCCCGACTACGACTTTAACGATGAGTTGATCCCGGCGGGTTGTTCCTATTGGGTGAAAATCATCGAACAGGGCATGCCCGCAAGCTAAAGCGGCCTTTTGAGGGCTTGATCAGGTGTTGCCCGCCAGAGCGCGGGCAACATTTTGTTTTACCTGAGGGCCGCTTCGATATTGCCCCCATCCACCGTCATGACATGGGCGGTTGTGCGTTCGCTAAGGGCCAGCGCCAGAAACGCGTCCCCCACATGTCTGGCTTCAACTTCCCGGCGCAACAGATTGCCCGCCATATAGGTTTTTTCGTCAATTCCACGCGCTCTGGCGCGTTTTGCAACAAAATCTTCGTCCAGCAGGCCCGAGCGGATACGGTCGGCATTGACGCCGTTGACACGAATACCCTCAGGCCCCAACTCCAGCGCCAACTGGCGCAGCAGGAAAAATGTCGCCGCCTTGGGCAGGCCATAGGCCCCAAAGCCCTTTCCCGGATTGACCGCCTGTTTTGAAACATTGAATAAAATCTGTCCGCCGCGCCCCTGCGTTTTGAACAGGTTGGCCGCCGCTTTGGCAAAACTCTGATGGGCGAAGAAATTCAGCTCAAAACTTTTGCGCAAGGTTTCCTCGGACAACTCGATCATCTCCCCGCTCCAGGCGGCTCCGGCGTTGGAAACCAGAATATCAAGCCCGCCAAAGGAGCGGATACAGGCATCGATTGCCCTTTCTGCCGCCCCCTGTCCGGTGATGTCCATCACGATGCCGCTGTGACCTGCGCCAAGGGTTTTTAGCGCATTATCCAGTGCGCCCTGTTCAAGTTCAACAATGAAAATATCAGCCCCCAGCGCGGCAAAAGATTGTGCTGTGGCCAATCCGATGGCCCCGCCACCCCCGGTAATCATCACGACTCGCCCCTGCATGGCAGGTGGTTTTCCTTTGCCCAGCTTGGCCTGTTCCAGCGACCAGTATTCCATGTCAAACAACTGTTCGGGGCTGACGGGATGAAAGCCCCCGCATGCTTGCGCGTTGGTCATTACGTTCATATTTTGCGCCGCCAGATCGCTGGCCGCTGAAGCGGCCTTTGCATTGGCCGAGATGCCCACAACACCAACCCCCTCGATCCACGCGAGATTGGGGGTTGGCATCAACATGGTTTTGACGCCTCCAAGACGTGCATTGTTGGTGGTGAAATATTCTGTATATTCCTTGATATATTCATCCACCGCCCGCGCCACTGCCGCGCGCCCCCCCGCCAAGATTTCACTGGTAATGAGCAGTGGATAATTCTTGGTGCGAATAACATGGTCCGGCGTTGCCACCCCGCGCCGGCTGAGGGGCACAAGATCGTCACGCCGGAGAAACTCCTGCACATTTCTGCCGGTGCGCAGGTTCATGACGGGCATCGCGAAGTCCTCATTGCCGGTGAACCTGGCATTGCGCGCCCCAATGATTCCACGCAGCGCAGGAAGAATATCCGCCGCCTTCGCCTCCATGTCCGCAGAAAACCCCTCAGCCTGTGCGGGCACCTGTCCGCTGGTTTTTTCCAGCCATGCCTCCACCTCGTTGGTGTGGGCAATCAGGCGATCATAGCTTTGGCGCGCACTGTCGCCAAAAGCAAAATGACCATGGTTTATCAGAATAAGCCCTTCGACCTCCGGGTTGGCATCGTAAACATCCGCTGCGGCTCTGGCCAATTCAAAACCGGGCATGATAAAGGGAACACAAACCAGCCGGTTCCCGAAAATTTCTTTGACCACGGCCTCCACATTGGGCAGGTCCGCCAACGCCAGCATCGCCGAGGCATGGGTATGGTCAACATATTTATGGGGCAGAAATGCATGCAAAAGAGTTTCAACCGAAGGATTGGGGGAGGCGCTGTCCAGCAGGTTGGCCCGTTGCAGGTTCACCATGTCTTCATCGGACAGCTTTGTCAGCGCACGCAATTCAAGCAGCGGGTCAAGGCGTACGCCGGGCAAACCGGCCGCCTCGATTACACCCAGATCCCAGCCTGAGCCCTTGACATGCAGCACCCGCTCGGGCTTGCCGAAAATGTCTGCCCGTTCCAGTTTGCACGATGTATTGCCCCCCCCATGCAGCACCAGATTAAGGTCGCTTCCGATCAGGCGTGACGTGTAAACCCTCAGGGCCAATTCGCGGTCTGCCGGATCATCGCCGGCCGCCGCCATAAATTTTTTTGCCTCAGCATCATTCCATCTGTTAAGGACCATATCCACACACCCTCGGTTTTGAAAATTTTATGTCTTTAAGCACAGTTTTTGACAAAAGTCAGTACTTAGTGTCAAATAAACAAAAGGAGTTGACATGGGCAGTATGATCCGCAGGCGAAACGCCGGACAGGTGAGCGGAGAGAGCGTTGTAATCGAGGCGGCGTGGATGTACTACCATGACGGGTTGAATCAGGCTGAAATTGCCAAAAGGCTGAATGTGTCGCGCGCCACGGTGGTTAACTACCTGCAGGAAGCGCGGGAAATGGGGTATATTCGGATCAGTCTCGCCCCCGAGGTTTTCAGCGGACACCGGCTTGCTGAAGAATTGCGCGAACGTTTCGGTTTGAAAGCGGCATTTGTCGTTCCCGACGGTTCAACCGGTGAAGATACCCTTATTCGGGTTGCACGCGGCGCGGCACAATGGTTGCCAAGCCTTCTGGAATCAGATGACAGGCTGGGGGTGGCTTGGGGGCGCACGGTTTACGAAGTGGCCGAAGCACTGGATCAGACGTGCATAAAGGATATTACCGTCTCGCAACTGGTTGGCTCCATGGCGACGCCGTATGGCTTTACAGCAGAAATCTGCTCAGCCCACATGGCGCAAAATCTCGGGGCGAAATGTATCAATCTGCATGCCCCAGCCGTATTGAGCGATCCCGCCCTTGCTGCGCGCTTGCGTCAGGAACCGATTATCCATAATCAACTGGAGGCGCTAAGCCACTGTAACAAAGCCATTTTTGCCGCCGGTTCATGTGATCCTGACAGTCATATTGTCGGCTCCGGTGTGGCCAGCGCTCAGGATCTTGCCTGGTATGTGGGGCAGGGAGCCACCGGCGTGCTTTGCGGACGTTTCATCGATGCCGCCGGCAAGGCCATTCCCGGCCCGCTTGATGATCGCATGATCGGGGTGACGCTGGAAAAATTGCAGGGACTGGACATGGGATTGCTGGTTTCTGACGGAGACGACAAGGTCACACCCATGCTGGCGGCCATCGCCGGGGGATATGTCACCCATGTGGTGACCAGTGCGGGAACCGCCCGTGCCATGTTGGCCGGGGGCTGAAATGCCATGGCACAGGTTGCTTTGGGCACAGGCCGCCCTTGCACGGATCGCTTTTGGTACAGGTCGTTGATGCAAAACAGGGGAATGTCAGGCGGGCAACGGGTTTACACGGTCATCTGATAACGTGTTCGGGGAACATTGCGGCCAACCCTTCAGGCGAAGCCTCGCAGACCCCCCGCTCGGTAATCAGCCCTGTAATAAGGCGGCGCGGCGTCACATCAAAAGCGGGATTGCCCCCCGGTGTCCCATCCGGGCTTATCTGCACGGAAGTAACGCTGCCGTCCGCCAGCTTGCCCTGCACATGGGTAACCTCATTGTCATCACGCTCCTCAATGGGGATTTCCCTCAGCCCGTCTTTCACCGTCCAGTCAATGGTGGGGGAGGGCAGGGCGACATAGAATGGCACATCGTTGTCGTGGGCAGCCAGCGCCTTGAGATAAGTGCCGATTTTATTGCATACATCGCCATGGGCCGTGGTGCGGTCGGTGCCCACAATCACCAGATCAACCTGCCCCTTTTGCATCAGGTGGCCCCCGGCATTATCAACAATCAGATGGTGCGGGATATCGTGGCTGTTCATTTCCCAGCTTGTCAGAAGCGCCCCCTGATTGCGGGGGCGGGTTTCATCAACCCAGATATGAATTGGTATGCCCGCCAGTTGAGCGTGATACATGGGGGAGGTGGCGGTGCCCCAATCCACCGTTGCCAGCCAGCCCGCATTGCAATGGGTGAGAATGTTTACAACCTCCCCGGGTTTTTTCTCAGCGGCAATCCTGCGGATGATTTCCAACCCGTGTACACCGATCATACGGTTGGTTTCAACATCTTCTTCGCTTATTTCCAGCGCCCGTTTGTGGGCAGCTTGTGCGCGTTCGGATTCTTGAAGGGGGCGCAGCAGGTCGCGCATTTCATTCAATGCCCAGCGCAGATTAATGGCTGTGGGGCGGGTTTCGTGCAATTCCTCCCACGCCGCATCAAGATTGGCATCTGAGGGGTCCCGTTTCATTTCGGCAGCCATGGCAAAAGCGGCGGTGGCCCCGATCAGCGGTGCACCACGCACCAGCATGTCGGAAATTGAAGCGGCAAAGTCAGCGCGGCTCTCAAGATCGACCACAACAAAATCGTGGGGCAGCCAGCGCTGGTCAATAATTTGAGTTGTGCCGGTTTGCCGGTTGAACCAGATCGAACGGTAATGCTTGCCGTCTACTTTCATGACGTTGCCCCTTTGTTGATTTGTTGCGCCAGATCATTGACCTGGGAAATGTCCCCCATTCGGGCACGATTGACGACAAGAAACCGCCCGAGTTCCAAACCTCGCGCCTCGCATTGCGCGCGCAGGACTTCGTCTTCAATCATGTCATTTTCAGCGATATGGGCAAGGCTGAGGGTTCGCCGGATCATCTCGACGCCGGCAAAACCCAGCGCATCTTCCCAGATGGCACAAAGACGATGACCCAACGCCTGTTCGAGACCCAGTTGCTGGTCTTTGAACAAGGCCTCTTCATACAGGATGCCGGTGCGCCCGGTGCGCCAGAGATGGCTGAACTCAGCGACGAACGTATTCCAGATGCGGGCAATGGTTTCAAGAATCCATGCCTGATAGTCAGCATTGTTGCCGTGCCCGGGTTGGGCGAAATAGGCCATCCAGAAATTCCCCAGCAGCATGCCCACATCAAACCCCATGGGACCATACAGCACGAATTCAGGATCAATGATTTTTGTATCGTTTTCGGTTACCATCACAGAGCCGGTGTGGAAGTCCCCGTGCAACATGGTTTCGGCATTGTTGGCAAATTTGGCCTTGAGGTGATGCGCTTCTACTTTGAGGTCCACATCAGCGCGCAACCGCGCCACAATCGGGTCCAGTCCCGGCGTGTGGTGATTGCGCTCGGCATCAAAATATGGATCGCTGAATATGAGCGTTTCGGTGATGTCATTCAATTCAACCGATTCAACAAACAGCGCCACATCATGTTTTCTTTTGGCGGTATCCATTGAAAGATCCGAGCCGAGAAAAAGTGTGCGGGCAAGGAAGGTGCCAAGGGCCTCCCCAAGTCCTTTTACCCTTTCCTGAGCCATCAATTTGTGCCGCAGGATGATGTGTGGAGTAAAGAACTCCATGGCAATAATCGCCTGTTCTTCATCAAAATGATAAATCTCAGGCACCATCCCCGGCGCCCGTTCCGCCTGACGGATCAGGGCGTGATATTCAAAAAACGCGCGTTTGAGAGGCAGGGGCCAGCTATCCCCCACCAGGCGCACATAGGGCAGGGCCTGTTTGACGATAATTGCCCCGCGCCCGCTGGTGACAATAAAGACAAGGTTGAGATTGCCGTCCCCGACCTCCTTGCAATCCCATGTGCCTGTATCGACCCCCAGAAGGGTAGTAATCGCATCGACTTTCCCAAGACGTTCCGGCAGTGATTCAACCGTCAATGGTCGGTAGTTATCAGATTTTAACGCCATTTCATCCTCCGTTTTTTCTAATCTTGGCCAATAACAGTCAAATGTCAATAATTGTTGACAAAGGACAGTTTGTCTCGTTAGTCTGTTTTAACCGGAGGGAAACGTGCAGGACAAGGCTGTCAAAATTCAGGGGCTCACAAAGGCGTTCGGTGCCAATAATGTGCTGCGCGGCATTGACCTTGAATTGCCCAGGGGGCAGGTGACCGCCCTGATGGGGGCCAATGGCGCCGGAAAATCCACGCTGGTAAAGATATTGTGCGGAGTGCATCAGGCCAACGGGGGCCAGATAAGTCTTTATGGATCACCATTCAGGCCCGATTCCCCCGCACAGGCGATTCGCGCCGGTGTGGTGACAGTGCATCAGAATATCAATGACGGCGTTGTGCCGGATCTGGATGTGGCCAGCAACCTGATGCTGGATGAATTCGCCCATGGGCGCGGGTTTTTTATGAATATGAAAAAAATACGAGGGCAGGCGCGTGAACTGGCCGCCACCATCGGACTTGATGTCGATGTGCGTCGCATGGTGGGGGAACTGGGGCTGGCAGATCGCCAACTGGTGGCAATCGCCCGCGCCATGGCCCATGAACCCAAGTTGCTGATTCTGGATGAACCGACTTCTTCATTGAGCGCCAAGGAAGCGGGTCGGTTGTTTGATTTGATTGACCGCCTGCGGGATCAGGGGGTGGCAATCCTTTATATTTCCCATCGCAGTTCCGATATCAAGCGAATTGCCGATCGCATTGTCTCCATGCGCGATGGCAGGATTTCCGGTGTTTTTGAAGAGGCCCCGCTGGATTATGAGGGGGCGGTAAAAGCAATGCTGGGTCGCGCGATTAGTGAAATGAAAATTGATATTCCCCCCGCCGGTGCCCCTGTTCTGCAACTTCAGGAACTGGCGTTGACGAACGATAGCGAGCCGTTTTCACTGGACCTTTGTGACGGGGAGGTTGTGGCCGTCACCGGCCTGGTGGGGAGCGGAAAATCAGAACTGGCCGATGTTCTTTATGGACAAAAACGACCTGCGGCCGGTCGGATGTTGTTGAGGGGCGCCCCCTATGACCCGCCCAATCAGGCAGCCGCAATCAGGGCAGGGGTCTTTCGGACACCAAAGGATCGTGCCAGCAATGCGGTCGTTCAAGGGTTTGATATTACAAAAAATATTACATTGCCTTTTACCCGCAGACATGCCTGGTCCGGTTTCCTGAATCCGCAAAGCGAAGCCAGAACCACACGCCGGATGGTGGATGAGTTGGGGATTGTCTGCCAGCATGAAACGGATGATATCAGTTCTCTTTCCGGGGGAAACCAGCAAAAGGTGATGGTAGGGCGCTGGATGGCGGAAGCCGCCAATCTGCTGGTGCTGGATGAACCGTTTCAGGGGGTGGATATACAGGCAAGGCGCGACATTGGCAGCAAAATCCGGGAAACTGCCAGGGGGCGGGCAACAGTTGTAATGGTGGCAGAAATGGATGAAGCGGTGGAAATTGCAGACCGGATCGTGGTGATGGTGGATCACACCATCAAGGGCGAACACAGAAATGAAAACCTGAATTTGAACATGGTTCTGGCCCAGGTGGCCGGTGCCGGTGAAAGTAGACAGTTAAATGCAGGGTGAAGTTAAAAAAAGAGCGCGATTGACGCTGATGGAACTGGCGATCAAGTACGGATTTCTGGCCCTGATGGCCGCGATGCTGATTTTCTTCAGTTTGGCTACGGAGAATTTTGCCACCCCGTTCAGCGCCGTATTTATTTTTCAGTCCGTGGCAATCACGGGAATTCTGGCCCTTGGAGTTACCGCCACACTCGTTGTGGATGGATTTGATCTTTCCATTGGCTCCACCGCCACCTCTGCGCTGATGCTGTCTTCTTATGTGATGGTGGTGTGGGAGATGAGTGCGGCATGGGCGGTGATTTTTTGCCTGATAATGGGGGCCATGGTCGGGCTGGTGAACGGGTTGCTGATCGTTAAAATGAAGGTGCCGGATCTGTTGGCAACCCTTGGCATGATGTTTCTGCTGGTGGGTTTGCAACGCATCCCCACGGAAGGGCGCTCTATTTCCACCGGTATGGTGATGCCGGACGGTCGCGTGACCGAAGGGGTATTCTCCCCCGGCTTTCTTTACCTTGGCCGCCACAAATTCGATTTTTTTATCGACAATCTCATCCCGGTTTCGGTGGTGGTGTTGTTGGTTATTGGCCTGCTTGTGTGGGTTTTCATGGAACTGACGCGCCACGGGCGACTGATGTATGCAATCGGCTCCAACGAGCGCGCTGCTGAACTGGCGGGCACCAACGTCAAACGTTACAAGGTGCTGGCCTATATGATTTCAGGGGTGCTGGCATCCATTGGCGGCATTTTGCTTGCTGCACGGCTGGGGCGTGGTGATATTGCCTCGGGGAATAATCTTCTTCTTGATTCCGTGGCCGCCGCACTCATTGGATTTGCAGTTTTGGGGGCCGCCAAACCCAATGTTTTCGGCACGATTATCGGCGCATTGTTTATCGGCATTCTGCTTCAGGGCCTCACGATGATGAACGCGCCCTATTACACGCAAGATTTCGTCAAGGGCGCGGTTCTGGTCGTCGCCCTTGTGTTTACCTTCGCGCTT
>WFOP01000065.1 GCA_015487985.1 Hyphomicrobiales bacterium | reverse complement strand
GTCATTGAAGTGGCCGGTTTTTTCATCCAGCGCCAGTTCCAGAACGTTTGCCCGGCTGGCAAAGCTGGTGGTGTAACTGTCAAGCGCCTTGCTGAGGCGATCCCCTTTTTCACCAATGATTTCATCAAATGATTTCAGCCGTGTATCCAGAACAACCGCAACTTCTGCCACACGGGTATCAAAATGCCCAAGGGTTTGGCTGCCGGCCCCAAGAAGTGTTTCCCTGGCCTGTTCCGTAGATTCATCCACTGCGCCGGCAATTTCCAGAATTGTGGATTGCATGCGGCTTTCCATGGAGTTGATCTGTGTGGAAATCGTTTCATTCATCTGTTCGGTGAGCTTGGCCATTGTGGCTTCGGCTTCTCCTGCACGGCCGCTGATTTCATTGGAAATTCTCATCCCGATGGCGTCAAGGGCGCCACCGACCTCATGACCACGGTCACGCAGGTCTGACAAAATCTTGCCCCCCCCGTCGCGAAGTACGGAGGAAATGGAGGCTGTGCGCTCTTCAATGGCGTCGTTAAGGGTCACCGCGCGGGTATCCAGGGCCTCGGTGATGGCGTTCATGCGCATATCAATAAGGGACGCCAACTCGTGGGTGCGTTCTTCAAATGCCGAAGAAATATTGGTTGTGCGATCTTCAAGGGTCAGGTTCAGCCGGCCTGCGCTGTCATCCAGAGCTGCCATGAGGTCGGTTGTTCTGTTGTCCATCATTGCGATGAAGGAATCGCTTTTTTCACCAAATGTCGAATGAAGCTGTTCGCTGGATTTCTTCATGGCTGAGGTGAGTTCCCCGCCGCGCTCCTCGATGGTTCCCGCGATGCGCTGGGCAATCATATCCAGGTCAAAAACCAGCCCGGAGTGGCTTTCTGAAATGGCTTCGCGCACACGTTCGGAGTTGGTGATAACGCTGTCACGCTGGCTGGCCAGTTCCTGAATAAGTCCGCGCATGCGGCTTTCGTTTTCAGAATAGGTTTTATCCAGCACTGTCACTTCGTTGTGGATCATCACTTCGAGCTCACCGGCGCGGGAAAGGGCGCGTTCCAGCCCATCGGCGAGGGCGGTTACTTCGCGGCGTACGGCCTGACCAACGGTGGCAACCTTGTCGGCGGCGGTTGTTTCAGGCTCGGCCAGCCGGACGGCGGCCTGTGTCATTGAGGCGGCGGCAATGCGCAGGTCTTGCGCGCGACGGGCCAAAATGGCCACGGCAAAAAATCCAAGGACCGGCAGCAGCATTGTGGCGACAATGCCGGCGAAGTCCAAAGAGCCAACAACGCCGAAAAAGCCTGCCCCTTCGCTCAATTGTGGCAGGAAACGGGTGTAGGCGGCAAAGCCGGTGATGAGGACCCAGAAAACTGAAAGAATTGTGGCAATCAGGATCGGGGTGCCGGAGGGTTTTGCATTCAGGCCGTAAAGCACACGGGAGGGTGAAAACTTGTCATCGTTGGCCACTTTGTTTGTTTGTGCCGCAATGCGGTTTGCCGCGCTTGATGGGCCCCGGGAGTTCGAGCGATCGCTGCGTGCGCCCTTTTTCTTTGCGGATTTGGCGCCCGCATTTTCTTCCGGTTCCAAAATGGAATCTCTCAATGCGTTCTCAACAGCGGAAAACGCCAAGGAAGCCGGGTCGTTTTTGGATGTCACAGGTTTCTTCGCCATACTCTTTTACAACTCTTAAAAACATTGGGCATTTCTCAACGATATGCCCGTTTGCCACAAAACGGCGACGATATGCGGTGTTTTGGAGTCGTAAAACAGCCCCAAAACGGCCAGGTCGGTTCAAATTCACCCAAAACCGACACTTTTTTTACGAGCCCAACGCCGCCGCGCGCCGGAACCATATCCCTCTTATAGCAAGAATCGCGCATTCTGAAAATAAATTTAATAAAAGGTTAACGCCAATGTGTGGGAGAAGTTCTTTTGGCAGGTTTTTGCGCCTTTTTGGCTGAATTAAGGGGATATTCACTTTGACCGCGCAACCTGAGGGGAACCAGATGAGTAAAACCTGTCAAATCTCCGGAGAAACATTATGGCCGCTTTGGAAAAAGTCCTGGATGAGGAACTAGCGCTGGGGGCGCCGATCGCGTCTCGACCGATCGATTTGGTTCATTTATCGCGTCAGTCTCTTGGCGATCCGGGTCTTGAAAGCGAAATTCTGCATATGTTTGATCAGATGGTGCAAACATATATGAGCCGAATTCGCGGTTCGATTGATACCAGCGTGGTATTGTTCAACCTGCATTCGATAAAAGGGGCCGCCGCCGGTGTGGGGGCGACAAATGTTGCATTGCTGGCGCGCGCGGCAGAAAAAGAAATTCAAACCAACGGGGTGCTTTGTCATGAATCCCTTGCGGATTTGCGGATGGGGGTTGAAGAGGTGCATCACTTCATTACCGAGTTGCTGGGGGAATAAAGCCGTTCTTGACCCGCGCAATTTCGTTTTTGATATTGCCCGGAACGGCGGGTGCCGCTATATGCCATCACAGAAAATATGCTGGAAAATCTGTTGCAGGTAGTAGTCAATGACCAAAATCACATTTGTCGAAGCGAATGGGACCGTTCACGAAACGCAGGCGGAAAATGGCGCCAGTGTTATGGAGACGGCCTTAAAGAACTCCGTTCCCGGAATTGTTGCTGAATGTGGAGGTGCATGCACCTGTGCAACATGCCACGTTTATGTGGGGGAGGGCTGGACTGAAAAAGTTGGCCCGCCTTCTGCCATGGAAGAGGACATGCTGGACTTTGCATTCGAGGTAAAACCAAGCTCCCGCCTGTCCTGCCAGATTATCGTTAGCGATGAATTTGATGGACTTGTGGTCGATATTCCAGAGCAACAGGGATAAAACCGGCCCTGTTTTTCTTAAAGCGTGTTGCGTTCAATCCTATTCACTCAACATGTTTTTGTTTAGCGCCATGTCTTTTATCCCAAAATCGGTACTATCCACGAGTCGAGCCAGAGAACATGCTTTGGGCAGACATGCTTTGGGCGTCGTTTGTTTTGTTTTTTGCAGTCTTTGATTTTTCTCAACGTTGGGACAGCCCTGATAGTACAGACAGGTATTAGAGTTTGCTTACAAACACATTTGTAAGCGCATTTGAGCGTCAGGACGTGACTATGGTGAATCAATGCATCGACTGGAGACAACCATGAAATTCAATTCAGGTTTGCCATCACGGAGTTGGGGGCCTGCCGGCACAGGTCTTGGGCATGGATCCCAGCCGTTTGACGGGCACCACCACACAGGGGGCATTGTTCACAATTATAATGGGAGCTATCATCGAAGCGGGATTGGGTGTATTTGCCTGTTTGGCAGGTAAAACGCGAGATCGCGCAGGATGAACGCGACGACAAGGATATTTAAGAGAAAAAATATGAGTGAAACGCACATCACGACGGATGTCGTAATTATCGGCGCCGGACCGGTTGGTCTGTTTGCTGTTTTTGAATTGGGTCTTCTGGATCTGAAATGCCATCTGATCGACATTCTGGACCGGCCCGGTGGTCAATGTGCCGAGCTTTATCCAGAAAAACCCATTTATGATATTCCGGGTTTTCCTGTTATTTCCGGGCAGGAACTGACCGATAACCTGATGAAACAGATTGAGCCTTTTGGCCCAACATTTCATTACAACCGTATGATAAACAAGGTCAAAAATCTTGACGAGGGTGGATTTGAAGTCATTGATGACGAGGGGCAGGTCTATCGGTGCAAGGTTGTTGTGGTTGCGGCGGGGGGTGGTTCGTTTCAGCCCAAGCGCCCCCCAGTGCCCGGGATTGAAGCGTTTGAAGAAAAGTCCGTTTTTTACTCGGTGCGCCGCATGGAGGAATTCAAGGATCAGGATGTCGTGATTGTGGGGGGCGGGGACAGCGCGCTGGACTGGGTGCTTTCTTTGCAACCCCTGGCCCGTTCCATGACCCTTGTGCATCGGCGGGATAATTTCCGCGCCGCGCCGGCATCCGTCAACGAAATGAAAGAGTTGGTGGATGCGGGGAAAATGAAACTGATTCTGGGTCAAATCGGCGAACTAACCGGGGAAGAGGGCATGTTGTCCTCCATGACAATCAAGACCGCCGATGAGCCGATCAATATCCCTGTTACCCGTTTGCTGCCGTTTTTTGGTTTGACCATGAAGCTGGGACCGGTTGCCGACTGGGGGCTGGATTTGCAGGATAATCTGATATCTGTTGACACAGAAAAATTTGAGACTTCGGTGCCGGGCATATTTGCCATTGGAGATATCAATACATATCCGGGCAAGCTCAAACTGATTCTATCGGGGTTTCATGAAGCGGCGCTTATGTCGCAGGCGGCCAAGAAAATCATCGCCCCCGAGGAGCGGGTTATTTTCCAATACACGACATCCTCCACAAAATTACAGAAAAAACTCGGCGTGAAATAATGATTTTGCTGGTCACAGATCAGGACGGTGTTGAACACAGGCTTGAAGCGCTGGAGGGTTGGCGGGCCATGGAGGTCATGCGCGACTGGGGGATGAATATACGGGCTGAGTGCGGGGGGGCATGCGCGTGTGCCACCTGTCATGTTTTTGTTGATCCTGAATGGATGGATAAGCTGATCCCCGCTTCGGATGAAGAAGAGGCGATGCTTGATACGGTGGCGGACACGCGGAAAAACTCCCGACTGTCATGCCAGATTTTGATGCGGGACGAGCTGGATGGTCTCAAGCTGGAACTGGCCCCTTCATCGGCGAAATAAACAGGGTATACGTCATGAAGTTTTCTGCCTTGGAATTGGAGCAGGCCTGTGCACTGGTTTATGGGCAGATGAGCGCGACCGCGCAATATGTCTGGCCGTTATTGAGTGAAATAGTCGGCTGCGAAACCTGGGTGAAGCATGAAAACCACACGCCAACCGGCGCATTCAAAGTGCGTGGGGGCATTACTTTTGTTGACTGGGTGCAACGGACCCGGCCGGACGTAACCGGCCTTGTCACCGCCACCAGGGGCAATCATGGCCAAGCACAGTCAAGAGCGGCGAGCAGAGCCGGATTAAGCGCCAATATTTTTGTGCCCAAGGGAAACTCCAAAGAGAAAAATCTGGCCATGAAGGCTTTCGGGGCCAATCTGGTGGAGTTTGGCGAAGATTTTGACGAAGCGCGTTTGGAGGCGGCGCGGCAGGCAAAAATCAATGACTGGCTGATTGTTCCCGCTTTTCATACCGAGTTGGTGCGGGGGGTGGCCACTTATGCGTTTGAACTGTTAAGCGGCGCACCGCATCTTGACACCATTTATATACCCATCGGGTGCGGTTCTGGAATTTGCGGTACAATTCTGGCGCGGGATGCGCTGGGGTTAAAAACAAAAATCGTCGGGGTGGTTTCAGAACATGCCATGACGGCAAAGCTTAGCGTTGATCAGGGGGAGCTGGTTGAAACAAATTCAGCCAAAACCTTTGCTGACGGGATGGCGGTTCGGGTGCCGGTTCAGGCCGCATTTGATATTTATCGGCAAGGCGCAGACAGGATAATTTGTGTTTCAGAACATGAAATTGCCGAGGCTATGCGGATTTATTTCCGGTCAATCCATCAGGTGAGCGAGGGGGCGGGCGCTGCGGCGTTGGCGGGTTTAATGCAGGAGCGTGAAAAAATGGCCGGCAAGGCGGTGGCTGTCATTTTGTCCGGTGGCAATATTGACACCAAAGATTTTAATTGTGTGTTGGGGGGCAGTTTCCCCAAAGTGTGAACTGAAGTTAGTCGCTTTCACTTTTGGTGATTTTCGCCAGGTCGCTCATAAAATCCATCACCTTTGGTTGTTTGAGGCGGTCAAAGGGCATGGGGCGGGTGACGCGCATGGCGGCGATGCCAACCCGCACGCTCATTAATCCGTTTACCAGCCCTTCCCCAAGCCGGGCCGAGACTTTTGCCGCCAGTCCATGGCCCAACAGCTGCTGCACCACGCTGTCCCCAAGGGCAACGCCGCCGGTGATTGCCAGATGGGCTAGAATTTCCCCCGCCAATCGCCACGAGCCAAAAAATCCGGGCCGGGCGCCATAAAGGGTGGCGATATTTCTGGCCAGTTTCAGGGATTCATAGGCGACAAATGCAATATCAACGATTGCCCGGGGGGAAATTGCGGTGACGATGGCTACCCGGCGGGCAGTGGCGGCGGTCATCTCTTTTGCTTTTATATCCAGTGGCGACATTAAGCGCCGTTCGGCGGCGTGGAGCATGGGGGAGCCATCCAGTTCATCCCTTAAATCGGCTTCCAATTGTTGGCGGGCGCTGGCAAGATCGGGCCGGGTCTGATAAAGCTGGTGCAGTTTTATCAGGATAGTTCTGGCGCGCTGGGGGGTGTCGGCCTGAAGGGCGTCTGCGGTTTGTTGGCGGAGATTGTCAAGGTTTTTCAGGCTTTTCAGGGCTAAAAACTCACGTATCACCAGCACCAGCATCGCCACAACAAACAGACCCAGCAGAGCCAGACCCATCCAGCCCAACCAGTCATAGCGGGCGAAAAGATCGGCGATCAGGCGATCAGCCATCAGGGCCACGCTTAGCGAGACAAGCAATGCGCCGGTTGCCAGAGCGAGCCGCAAAAACCAGTTTGGCCGCTTTTTGTTCAACATTTGCGGGTCGATTTGAGAGGTTTGGATTTCGAGCCAGTTTTCGGATTGTGGGGTGTCCGGTGTCGCAATTTCTGCAGTGAATGCCCGGGGCTTGCGTGCAGTTCCTTTGCCGGGCTGGTTGGATCCGGGGGAATTTGCGGCAGGCGCTTTTTCTTTGGTGTTCGGGGTGCTTAGGGTTTGGGCTGTGGGTTTTCTCATTTCATCCAGTCCGCCAATAAAAATTCCAGGGCCTGATCCATTCTGATATGGGGGAAGCCCTGATTTTGGGCACTGTTCGATGCAAGGTTCGGGGGGGGCGCAAACCGCATGAAATTAAGGAGGCCGGGCTTTAGGTCAGGCTGAAAAACTGATTCGGGATTTTCCGGTAAGTCCCCGGGAAACAAGGCAATTTGTGTTTTGCCGTCATAGGTGGTTTTGTCCAGCTTTTCCCCCTTTTCGGGAACTCCGATAAGACATTCAAGTTCCCCCTTTTTGTCATTGATGACCCCCTGGGAGGTGGCGCGGATGGAGGCGATGGCCAGGGCTTTTGTTTGCGCCCCGGAGAATTTTGCGGCGCGGGATGCTTTGGCAACCAACTGGCTGATGATGGCCTGAAGGCGATCATGGGAGGTGTGGTGCACATGGTCGGCCTTGGTGGCGGCGAACAGGATTTTATCTATTTTGCGCGCAACAATCCATGTGAGGGGATTGTTTGACCCCTGACGAAAACAGGGCAGAACCGAAACCAGTGCATTTTGCAGATCGGTCACCGCATCAGCGCCGGCGTTGAGGGCGCGCAGGGCATCCACGGTGACAATCTGGCGGTCAAGGCGTGCAAAATGATCTTTGAAAAACGGGCGCACCACCAGAGTTTTGTAGGCCTCAAAGC
>WFOP01000064.1 GCA_015487985.1 Hyphomicrobiales bacterium | reverse complement strand
TCTTGGCATTGCCCCGGCGGAAATCGAATTTCCCGAGGAGGATATTGAAGAAATCAACGTAAACAACCTGCCCACCATTTACCGCTCGATCTGGGAAACAGGCAAACGTTTCCTGATCCGGCGTCCGCTGGAGGGCGGGGGACGTTTGCGTTCGCGCTTTGGCATGCGCGTCCACCCGATTTTTGGCACGCGAAAACTCCATACCGGCGTTGACCTTGCCGCCCCGCTGGGCACCCCAATTTACGCATCGGGTGATGGGGTGATCAAACGCGCGCAATGGGTTTCCGGCTATGGGCGCTTCACAGAAATTCAGCACAGAAACGGGTATACGACCCGCTACGCGCACCAGACCAGATTTGCCCCGGGCATTGAGGCAGGCGTCGCTGTCCGCCAGGGACAGCTTATCGGCTTTGTTGGCTCCACCGGCAACTCCACCGGCAATCATGTGCATTTTGAAGTGCGCATTAACGGCAACCCGGTCGACCCCTTGCGGGTTCAACTGCCACGCTCAAAAGCCCTTTCTTCAAGAGATCAAACCACGTTCGCCAATACGGTGAACCAGATTCGTGATCTGATGAACCGAAGCGCCGCACCGATTGTCATTGCCAGTCTGCAATAGGGCGGCGCCGGTTATTCAGGGATGGTGCTGGCCATTCACCGCAACGGAGCCTTTCCAAAAAAGCATCTTGCCCGCCGCATGATCGTGCCTGTTGCGCCTCAATTCAGGTGACGCCCCCTATCCGTTGGTGGGCCAAACCCGGTGTTCATCATCAATAACAAAAACATGGGCGTGGCGATTGCGTGCACCCGTTGCCGGATATTTTTCAAACAGGGGATGATCTGCCGGCAAATCGGGATGTTCATGCTCAAGTTCCGCAGGTTCATTGGCCGGCCAGACCAGCATCGCCACCACCGCGCCAAGCAATGCTATGGTCCCGAGAATAATCATTGCCAGCGCCATGCCAAAAGCCTCCCCCGCCCATCCTGCAATTGGATAGGTAATGAGCCAGCACCCGTGCGAAAGCGCAAACTGGGCGGAAAAAACCGCCGGGCGATCCTCGGCATGGGCCGAATTTCGTAGCAACCGGCCAGAGGGGGTCAGAACCGCAGAATAAAGCATCCCCGCAACACCCCAGCCAGCCAGAAACAACCACCACGGGGGCAATCCATTGAACAGGACATACAAGCCCCAGCCCAGCGTCAACCCGGCTAACAAAAGCGCTGAGGTGACCATCACGGGCCGATCGGTTAATGTTTCAAGCAAACGCGGCAAAACCAGTGCGCTGAGCATCGAACCACCGCCAAACGCCGCCATCGCATAGGCCACTTCGCTCTGACTTGCCTGATAACCGGCCAGCACAATGACAACGGTATTGACCAGCACAAACGCACTCGCCGCCGCCGCTGTCAGATTTAATGCCAGCAGTCCGCGCAATCTGGGTGTTGCCAGATAAATGCGCATGCCCCAGGTCAGACGCTCGACAAACGGGCGCTCCCTGCCCCCGCTCAGACGCGCCGGCAATTTTACGGACAGCACCAGAACAGCAGAAGCAACGAAACCGATAACCGTACCGCCAAACAACCACGAATAGCTCACAAACAACAAGAACAGGGCCGCCAGAGCCGGGCTGAGCAAATTCTCCAGATCATAGGCCAGCCGGGACAGGGAAAGCGCGACTGTGTAGTCTTTTTCATCCCGCAATATATCCGGGATCACTGCCTGAAAAGCCGGGGTAAAAGTTGCCGAAGCGGCCTGCAATACAAAAATCAGCACATAGATTTGCCAGATTGAATCAATGAACGGCAGAAACAGCGCCACCGAGGCCCGTATCAGGTCAGCCCCCACAAGCACGGCCCTGCGCGGCAGCTTTTGTGCAATGGCGCTGGCCACCGGCGCCAGCCCCACATAGGCAATCATCTTTATCCCATAGGCTGTGCCCAATACTGCCCCGGCCTTTTCCCCCGCCAGATCAAAGGCAAGAAGTCCAAGCGCCACCGTCAGCAGGCCCGTCCCCAACAGGGCAATGACCTGAGCTGAAAACAGCCGGGCAAATACCTTATTTCCAAGAACTGCGATCATGGGACAAACCTAGCACCTATTTGTTCCCACTGGTAGTAAGGCCGGAAATTCAAACACCCTATTGGCTTTTTGCCTCAAAGTTCTGCCTGTTCAATTCGTCATGTCCCGCCTGAATTTCAGGCGGCCAGGTGGACTTGATATAGGAAAATACCGCAATAATTTCCTCATCGCTCATGATATTCTTGTAAATTGGCATATTGGTCTTGAAATTTTCAAGATTGGCGAACTCCGCCAGACCAAATTTTGTAATCCCGAACAACATTTCATCGGGATGGTGCCATGTATGGCCGGTTTCATCATGGGGTGGTGCCGGCAACAATCCGTCTGCCCCCGGCGTTTTCCAGTCCGCAGCTCCTTCAAGATTAACCCCGTGGCAGGCAGCGCACCTGGCGCCATAAAGCTCCTGCCCCTTGGCAACAAGCTGAATATCTTCAGGGAAAAAAAGCGCGCCCGGCTTGGCAACAACCTGTTGCCCCTGATAAATCCACCACCCCGCACCGCCAAGAATGACCAATAGGGCCGCAGCCAGATAATATCGGAAATTTTCCATAACACCCCCGCAAAACTTTTCACATATCATTGTCTATACAAAAACCGGGCAGATCAACATAGCAGCCCATCACAATGTGATGTGCAACAGGGCACAGGGCATAAAGAGATATGCAACGGGACACAGAGGCTTTGCCCCCTGTTTTGGCAGACTATTCTGCCTAGCTGATATATTTTTTTAACAAGGCATCAACAACATCACTGCTGGCGCTCTGCCCCAATTGGCGCATATCCCCCCGCTCAAACATTGCCCTGGCACTATCCAGAATTATCTTGTGGGTGGCCCGCGCCAGTGTCGAGCCAAGAGAAATACGCGCAACCCCGATATTGGCAAAATCCGCCACACTGATTTTGGTAAAGTCCGCCACGCACAAGGCATTGACCGGCTTTTGCACCGCCCGACAGATTTCAGCCAGCGCCTCCATATCCGGGGGCACCGGGGCATAAAGCACATCCGCCCCCGCCGCCTCAAAAGCCTTGAGGCGCAAAATGGCTTCGCTCAAACCATAATGCCCCAGCATCATGCCATCCGCCCGCGCCGTCAGCACAAAATCAACGCCATGTTTCTTTTCCGCTTCACGGGCCGCAAAAACCCCCGCTTCAATCCGCGCCACAGCATCTGAAAACCTGTAAGGTGCATCGCCCGGCAACATCGTGTCCTCGATACAACAGCCCGCAAGTCCCGCTTCAACCGCCAGTTCAATGGTTGTTGCCACATCCTCCGGCCCATGCCCGTAGCCGTTTTCAAGGTCGGCACTCACCGGCAAAGGCGTCGCTTCAACAAACTTTCTGCCATGTGCAATCGAATTTTCCCGGCTTAAATGCTCCACATCCGGCAGCCCTTGGGTAAAGGCAAAGCCTGCCGAGGTCGTGGCAAGCGCCTTGGCCCCCAGGCCTGCCAACATCCGCGCCGAACCAATATCCCACGCGTTTGCCAGAATAAACGGATCGCCACTGATATGAAGGTCACGAAATGTCTTGGCAATATTCATATTTTCAACTCCTGATTGAGGCCCCAGACATCAGGTCCCCATATAGCTTTGCGCCAAACAGGCGCTGAAATCAAATAAACGGCCCCGGCAAACAAACCGGGACCGTTCCATATTGATCTGAAGGGAAATCCTTCAAACGCTTTGATCGCTGCAAGTGGGGGGTTATTCAGCCTTGATTGTCAACCCGTCTTCCCCTGCATCCACTTTCAAATGGTTGCCATCTTCAACTTTCCCCGCCAGCACCAGTTCCGCCAACTGGTCCTGAACCGAACGTTGAATAACACGTTTAAGGGGCCGCGCACCATAGGCGGGGTCATATCCGTGTTCCGCCAGCCATTCCCGCGCTGCCTCACTTAGAGAAATTGTGATATCACGCTCTGCGAGCAATTTTTGCAGATCGGCAAACTGAATATCAACAATAGCCCCCATATGTTTGCGTTCCAGACGGTGAAACAACAATGTTTCATCAATCCGGTTCAAGAACTCGGGCCTGAACGATGCTCTGAGCATATCCATGACCTTGCCCCGAACCATTTCCACACTGTCCCCGTCCCCCAACTCCGAAAGATATTCAGAGCCGATATTGGAAGTCATGATAATCAGCGTGTTGCGGAAATCCACCGTTCGGCCCTGCCCGTCCGTCAACCGGCCATCATCCAGAACCTGCAACAAAACGTTAAACACATCGGGATGGGCTTTTTCGATCTCATCGAACAAAACCACCTGATAGGGTCGACGTCGTACAGCTTCGGTCAGCACGCCCCCCTCATCATACCCCACATATCCCGGCGGGGCACCGATCAAACGGGCCACGGAGTGTTTTTCCATAAATTCCGACATATCAAGACGGACCATGGCTGTTTCATCATCAAACAAAAACTGCGCCAGCGCCTTGGTAAGTTCTGTTTTGCCCACACCGGTGGGACCAAGAAATATGAACGAACCAATGGGCCGGTTGGGATCCTGCAAACCCGCGCGCGCCCGGCGTACGGCTTTGGAAACCGCCTCCACAGCCTCGGACTGGCCGATAACCCTTTTACCCAGTTCATCTTCCATCCTGAGGAGTTTTTCGCGTTCACCCTCGAGCATTTTGTCCACCGGAATACCGGTCCAGCGCGAAACGATCTGCGCAATATGGTCAGGAGAAACCACTTCCTCCACCATCGCATTTGCCTCAAGCTCATTCTCGCCGGTATTCCCGGCAGCTTCCGCCTCTTTCAGGGAGAGTTCCAGATCGGGAATGATGCCATAGGCAAGCTCCCCGGCCCGCTCCAAATCCCCGTCCCGCTGGGCGGCTTCCAACTGGGTGCGGGCCATATCAAGCTCTTCCTTGAGCTTGGTGGATCCGGCCAGCCGTTGTTTTTCCTGGGTCCAGCGCTGGGTAAGAGCATTTGATTCGTCTTCGAGACTGGCCAACTCGTCTTCGAGTTTGCCAAGACGGTTCTTGGATGCCTCATCCTTTTCTTTTTTGAGCGCTTCGCGTTCAATTTTCAACTGCATGATCCGGCGATCGAGTTCATCCAGTTCCTCAGGCTTTGAATCCACCGCCATGCGCAAGCGTGCCGACGCCTCATCCATCAGGTCGATGGCTTTGTCGGGCAAAAATCGATCGGATATATAACGGTTGGACAAAGTCGCCGCCGCCACCAGCGCGCCGTCAGATATACGCACCCCGTGGTGAAGCTCATATTTTTCCTTCAGCCCGCGAAGAATGGAAATCGTATCTTCAACGGTTGATTCGGCAATGATAACAGGCTGAAACCGACGCGCCAGTGCCGCATCTTTTTCCACGTGCTTTTTATATTCATCAAGCGTGGTCGCGCCCACGCAATGCAATTCACCGCGCGCCAAAGCGGGCTTGAGAAGATTGGAGGCATCCATGGCCCCGTCCCCTTTGCCTGCCCCCACCAGCGTGTGCATTTCATCAATAAACAATATGATCTGCCCGTCAGCATCGGTCACCTCATTAAGAACCGACTTAAGCCGTTCCTCAAATTCACCCCGATATTTCGCCCCGGCGATCAGCGCCCCCATATCAAGGGCCATCAGGGATTTGTTTTTAAGGCTTTCGGGCACATCCCCGTTAACGATACGCAGCGCCAGCCCTTCGGCAATTGCCGTTTTGCCCACCCCGGGTTCCCCGATCAGAACCGGATTGTTTTTTGTGCGCCGTGACAAAACCTGAATGGTGCGACGAATTTCCTCGTCCCGCCCGATAACCGGGTCCAGCCGGCCTTCACGGGCATCTTCAGTCAGATCCCGTGCATATTTTTTCAAAGCATCATAGCTCTCTTCCGCTGAAGAAGAAGTCGCCGCCCGCCCTTTACGCAAATCATTTATAGCACTGTTCAAATTGGCCGCACTCAACCCCGCATCCGCAAGGATTTTGCCCGCATCCGTATCTTTTTCCAGAACCAGCGCCAATAACAGCCGCTCGACGGTGATGTAGGAATCACCAGCCTTCTTGGCCACTTTTTCAGCCGTTTCAATAACCCGGGCCATTTCCCGGCTGAGATAAGTCTGAGAATTCCCCCCCGAAACCGACGGGATTTTTTTCATTTCTGTTTCAACTGCCCGGCGCACCCGGGCCGCATCACCACCTGATTTTTCAATCAGACCCGACGCCATACCCTGGCTGTCATCCATTAAAACCTTGAGAAGGTGCAACGGGACAAACTGCTGATGTCCGTTGGTCAGGGCTGCTGTCTGGGCACTTTGAATAAAACCCGCCGCCCGATCAGTAAATTTTTGCTGTTCCATAATATCTGGCTCCTGTTTTCTTTAGCACGCCCCCACCGCCCGAAAAATCCGGCACAATGGAACCGCCTGAAGCATCTAAGTATGTTGGCGCCCGCGTATCGGCACGCCTTACCACCTAGATATAGGAACGTTTTTTTTATAAAAAAGATAGAAAAACAAAACATGGCCCCTTCAAGGGCCGCCCGATGGAAAAACAGGCCCGTCTCTTAGTCAAAACAACAGTTTTTCAAATTATTCGGCCGCCGAACTGTCCACATC
>WFOP01000063.1 GCA_015487985.1 Hyphomicrobiales bacterium | reverse complement strand
GCGTTGCACAGACCGATTGTTTAATGAGCCGTTAACAAACGCTCGGTCTTGTCTGTTTTGGGGGCAAGTTCAATCACCTGATATCAAGGAATATTTTATGCCCGCTCAAGCGAAAACTATTTGTTGGCGTACCGCCGCTTGGACTTTTACCGGACTTATCGGTCTGGGATTTTTGATTTCCCTGTTCTCAGGAACTTGAATTTTTCGTAGTTTGTCTGGCGCGTTGCCTGTAAATCTTGTTAAGAAAAAGCGTCTCATTGGGGGCGCTTTTTTGTTGGAGCATATGATGAAAATTCTAATTGGCAACAAAAACTATTCATCGTGGTCGTTGCGGCCATGGTTGGTTTTGCGGCATTTCGAGATTGAATTTGAGGAAGAAATTTTATTGCTTAACGGGGATAACTGGAAGCAGAACCTGCTGGCGCGCACGCCGTCGGGCTTTGTGCCGGTGCTGGAGGATGACGGGCTGGTGATAGATGAAACCATCGCCATCATCGAGTATCTGGCGGACAGGTTTCCTCAGTATAATATCTGGCCTGACGATATGGGACAACGGGCAATGGCGCGTGCCTGTTCAGCGCGGATGCACGCGGGGTTCGTGGCTTTAAGAAGCGCGGCTCCAATGAATATCCGGGGGAATTTCCCGGGCCGTATTGATGCAAAAGTGATTGCCCGTGATATGGAGGAATTGGAAAAACTGCTGGTGCCTCTGCTTGTCAACTCGCAGGGGCCTTATCTGTTCGGCGATTTTTGTGCGGCGGATGCGATGTTTGCGCCGGTGGCCTGTCGGGTAAATACCTATGGAATTGACGTTTCGCCCCGGCTGAAAAATTATTTTACGGCGATATTTTCTTTAACGGCCTTCAAGGAGTGGCAGGGGGCGGCACTAAAGGAGCCATGGGTGATCCCTGAAGGCGAAATGGATTTTATTCAGGTGCAAAACTGATGTTGCATATGGTCAAGCTGTGCGTGGGGATTTCTTCCGTTGAGGAGCTTGAACAATATCGCCGGTCCCGCTGTGTCAAAGTTGAAGGCCTTGAGGGGGAGTTTCATTTGCACCGAACGCGAATGCGTCCCCGGCGCAGTGATGAAATTGTGGGGCAGGGGTCGCTATATTGGGTGATAAAGGGGGCCATTCGCTGTCGGCAAGCCATCGTGGCGCTGGCCCATGAAACCGATAGGGAAGGGCGCAATTGCTGTGATATAATCATGATGCCCCAGCTCATTCGCACCATACCCAACCCAAAACGTCCCTTTCAGGGCTGGCGATATCTTAGCGGCGAGGATGCCCCTGCCGATTTGGACCGGGGAAGCGATAATCAGAACGATGAGGCGCTGGCTCAAGAGCTGGCTGCACTCGGGTTGATTTGAACGGGTTATCAACAGCCGTTAAGTAATTAACCTGATGATGAATTTTAGCCACTTGTTTATTTTTTGATGCTCGCTGTATGCTTGACGCTTGGGAGAGGCGAATCGTAGTGCCTGAGGGGAGTAGGGTATGAGTACGGGCGGCGCACATGTAATCGTGTTGGGAAATGAAAAAGGTGGTTCGGGAAAGTCAACTACCGCATTTCATCTGGCCATCTTTTTGCTTTATGCGGGCTATCGGGTTGCAACGATTGATGTGGATTCCCGGCAACAAACACTAACTCATTATGTGCGCAATCGGCGTGACTGGTCAAAATCTCACTCTCTTAAAGTGCCCCAAACCACCCATTATCGCCTGCCTTTGTCGGGCGGAGATTCGGTGGCGGACAATCAACGTCTTGAATTTGAAGTGTTTAATCTGGCCGTTGCCGAAGTTGAAGAAGATTTTGATTTCCTGATTATTGATACTCCCGGTTTTGATACCAACCTGACCCGGCTTGCCCATTCCATGGCTGACACGTTGATTACCCCGCTTAACGACAGTTTGATTGATCTGGATGTTCTGGCCCATGTGGACCCTATTACGGGGGAGCCGCGCGAACTCAGCCATTATGCGCGTCTTGTGCAAAGGGCGCGCAAGGAGCGCCTGTCCATTGATGGCAAAACCATTGACTGGGTGTTGGCGCGCAACAGAATTTCGATGCTTTCATCGCGCAATATGCGTCTTGTGCAATCAGGAATTAAGCAACTGGCGATGCGACTGGGGGCACGGGTTGCTGATGGTATTGGCGAACGGGTGATATTTCGCTCGCTGTTTCCCATTGGAATGACCGTGTTTGACCCCCTGGATGATCCGGCTCTGGGGGGGATGGCAACAGTGTCGCATCTGGGTGCCCACAAGGAATATAAAAATCTGGTGGCGGCGCTGAACCTGCCGATTTCCAAACGAATGAAAAACCGCGCCGAAGCCCGCGAAGCATGGTCAAAATCCAGAAAAGAAGGCCCGATGATTTTTGGCCACATGCGGCCTAAATCCAGCTAGCGCAGCCATTTGTTTTGGCTAAGCCAAAGCCAAAGCCAAAGCCAAAGCCAAAGCCAAAGCCAAAGCTTCAGGCCTGTCCTGAAAATTCTCGCGCTGTATTGTCATGCCCCGGGATGCGGCGAGATATCGGGCGTTGTTATTCGCTGTGCCCGATTATCAGTTGAACGGCACGGTTGCCGGCGGGGGTGAACACATCGAGTTCAATTTTGGTTCTGGGGGCAACCAGCCGGCGGGTTCTGGCGGAAATTGCCAGCACTGTGCCCAACAGGTCTGCGGCCCGGCGTGGCCGGGTCTGGGTCTGGGGCGTGTTGTTTCCTGTGGCCGCCTTATAGGCGTTCCAGAATTTACTGCGATGCTTGCGGGGCATGGCGGTCTTGCCGACAAAATTTGCCAGTTCTCTCAACGAATTTTTCCCGGCAACATCTATTGTCACGATCGGGTTGTCTATATTGCTCACTTGGGGCTACTCCTGTTACTCAATTGCACCAAACTTGCTTCCCTTGAAACGGTTGCCCTTAGCTTTGAACGGCGAGGCAACTCATATTATTTTGTTTAATCTGCTCGCACATTGCGATTGCGTGTTCCCGTTCGGCAAAGCCGGTAAATCGGGCGCGGTAAAATGTTTGTCCGGTTTTTTCAAAACGCTCCACATAGGGCCTGAAATTGTTCAGCCCTGTTATGCGCTGTGTTGCGGTTTGCAACATTGAGTCCGCCGCCTGTGCGGTGGGGGGCGCTCCAATCTGAACAACCCATACGGAGGTCGCAGGGGGGGCGATTGCCGGTGGCGCGGCAGGGTCAATGCTGCCTGAGGTCATAAGGTCGATGGCCTGGCCATTCGTCTGATTATCGGGCTGAGGAGCCGGATCCCCAATATTTGCAGGGGGGCGCAAAGTGGCGACACCGCTGTTTTGCATCTGTCCGGTAGCACTTGAGCCAAGGGTAAAGTTCTCGGACAGCCATGCACCGATTACATCCAGTGGCTGGGGGGGGCGCCGGGTTTGAATATTCCGGGTTTGAATATTCATCGTGGTTGCCTGAACAGCGGTTGCCGGAATGAGTTGGGTTGGGGGGGCAGCATTGGCAACTGCAACCGGGGCCGGGCCGATATCTCTTGAAATGCGTGGAGCGGGCACAACGGTGGGGATGGTG
>WFOP01000062.1 GCA_015487985.1 Hyphomicrobiales bacterium | reverse complement strand
TTTTCCCAGATCATAGGTTTTTTCACAATCATCATAGATCAGCGTGCCACGGGTGATGGGAACGGCGCGCAACAATGCCCGCCCCAGCGTTGTTTTTCCCGAACCTGATTCCCCCACAAGTCCGAAGAAACTTCGGGCCTTTATTTCAAGGTCAACACCTTCAACGGCGCGCACAACCGGCTTTTTGCCAAACCCGCCGCCCCGAATGCCAAAATGAACCGAAAGATCGGTAACAGAAATTAGTGGCTTTTCACTCATTTGCTTTTTGCCCCTTTGGTCTTGTTTTTAGACAGGGTCTTCTTTTTGGGTTTGCTTGATGTGGTTTTGGCGCTGCCGGTTTTGCCGGCTTTCAATTCCCGTTCCGTCAAATGGCAGGCCACCTGATGGCTTGCATCAACCTGGATGAATAAAGGTATTTCGCTTGTGCAAAGCCCCTCAATGGCCACTGAACATCTGGTATTAAACACACAACCGGAGGGGCGTTCCAGCGGTGAGGGAATGTCGCCCGGGATTGCGGCAAGCGGCACATCCAGCTTGTCCAGATCAGGCAGGGCTGCAATCAGCCCCCTGGTATAGGGGTGGGCGGGGGTGCGGATGACGTCGCGCACCGGCCCCTGTTCCACCAGTCGCCCGAGATACATGACCGCAACCTTGTCCGCCGTTTGCGCAATCACACCCAGATCATGGGTAATAAAGATAATGCCCATGCCAAAGTCTTTCACCAGGTCCTTCATCAGGTCGATAACCTGCGCCTGAATGGTTACGTCAAGGGCGGTGGTTGGCTCATCGGCAATCAGCAGCTTGGGACTTGTGGACAGGGCCATGGCAATCATGGCCCGCTGGCGCATGCCCCCCGACAGTTCAAAGGCGAATTGTTTGAACCGGGTTGCGGCATCGGAAATTCCCACCCGGTCCAGCATTTCAATGGATAATTCGGTGGCCTGCTTGATATTCATATCGGTGTGAATTTGCAATTGTTCGGTCATCTGGTCGCCAATGGAAATTGCCGGGGCAAAACTGGCCATTGGCTCCTGAAAAATCATCGAAATGGCACCGCCACGCACCACCTGCAATTCGCTGGAGGTTTGCAGGGACATGATGTCCACCGGCCCGTCCTCCAGATGCAGGGTGATTTTTGTCTGATCACCATAAACGGCATTTTTGGCATTCAGCTTCATAATGGACTTGGCGGTCACCGACTTGCCCGAGCCGCTTTCCCCCACAAGCCCCATGACTTCACCCGCTTCAAGCGAAAAAGACACATTGTCCACAGCGGTTATCCGGCCCTCATCCGTATCAAATTGCAAGGTGAGGTTTTCCACATCAAGAAGTCTGGCCATTAGTGCGAATCCCCATATGGGTCAGCCGCATCGCGCAGACCATCGCCCACGAATACAAAAGCCAACACAAGAGTTATGAAGAATATAACGGGAATAAAATACCACTGATAGTTCAGCAGCACATCGGCGTTGGTCACATTTTGCAACATGACCCCCAGCGAGTTCACCGGGTCTTTCAACCCAAGTCCGATAAAGCTCAGCGCAGTTTCCGAGAGCACCATATAGGGAAATGAAATGACCAGATCAACGATGATGTAAGAGGTGAAACTGGGCAAAAGATGCTTGCGGATAACATGGCCCGGCGTTGCCCCGCACAGCTGGGCCGCCAGCACATATTCCTGATTGCGCTCGGTCAGCAAATGGGTTCTTACCCGTCGGGCAAGGGTCGGCCAGTTAATGAACCCCAGAATGAGCGATATGAAGAAAAATCTCATTTCGGCGCTCCAGGTATCAGGGATAAAGGCGGCCAGCGCCATAAACAGGGGAATGGCGGGAACCGTTCTGATTGTGTCAGTAATCATTTGAAGAACACTATCGATCCAGCCGCCATAATAGCCCGAAATCCCCCCAACGAGTAAGGCCATTACAAAAGCGATAAACACACCGATCGTCCCAACCGCCATTGAGGTGTTGACGGCTGCAAAGGTACGCGAAAAAATATCTTTGCCGGTGGAATCCGTGCCAAACAAATGAATAAATCCCTTGTCGACACCGAACAGGTGCGTATTCATCTTGATGCCAAACAAGGAATATTCGCTACCTTCAACAAAGAAATAAACATAGCGTCGGTCCTCAAGCCCGGTTTTCACTTCCGTTACCCAGCGAAAATTTGTCTGGATGCTGCGCGTGCGTTCGGTGGTATAAATAAAGGGGCGTATAGAAAATCCATTTTCGTCCCAGAAACGCGGAATTTCGGGTGCACCATTCAGGTAGTCTGCATTTCGCCCCGCAATGGTTGGGTCATAAGGGGTCAGGAACGGGGAAAACAGACCGGACAAAATCAGCGCGATGAGCACCCAGGCCCCAACCAGCGCCGATTTGTTTTTCTTGAAGCGCTGCCAGATAAGCTGATGTTGGGAGGCGGTAAAATAGGCCTCTTTGACTTTTTGGGCCTCAATATCTGCTTTGGACATTGTTTGATCAGTCATGGCACTCACTTGATAATCGAACGACGTACCCGTGGATCCATGATGGCCAGTAGTATGTCAGTCAGGAAATTGATGGTTACAATGGAAGCGGTTAGCAGAAAAATGATGGCGCCTGCCATTTGCTGGTCATTTGATTTGGCCAGCGCGTCAATCAAAAGCGACCCCGCCTCGGTCAGTGTCAGGATCAGGGCAACCACGGGCAATTCATTGAAAATTCGGTTGAGGTCGAATCCAAGTGAATTGACAATCGGTGTCAACGCGTGCTTGGCGGGATAGCGCCACAACAGCTTCCCCCCCGAAACGCCGCGTGCCTCCGCTGCGGTCACATAAAGCTTGCCCACTTCGTCCGACATCAGCGCGCGCACGGTTTGAATTGCAAAAGCGGTGGCCGACCAGCCAAGAATGAAAATCGGCAACCATGCATGTTGCAGGAAGTCTTGCACTTTGGGCCAACTCCAGGCCGCATCCCTGAATTCCTTGGAAAACAGGCCTGTCAGACTCTCCCCGAAATATACGGTGGAAAACAGCATGATCATAAGCGCCAGCAGGAAGTTTGGCAGAGCCAGCCCCAGATAAGAAACGAACCGCAGGAAATTGTTCACGATGCGGTTTTTGGATACGGCTGCATAAATACCCACCGGTATCGCAATCAAATAGGCCAAAACCAGTGCTGCCAGACAAATTGCAAGGCTGATCTTGAATTTGTCCCCCAGCAATTGGCTGATGTTGAGGCGCAGGATGCAACTGTCGCCAAACTCGCCCTGAAAGGCGTTGACAACCCAGCGCCCCCAGCGCTCCACATAGGGCTTGTCCAGCCCGAGGCGCACACGCTCGGCGTCAATATCAGCCGTGGTAATTACGGCTCCCTGGGTGTTCTTGAACGCGATATAGCGTTCCGCGCAATCGCCGGGCACCAGTTCCATCAACGAAAATACGATAAACGAAACCAGCAACAAAGTCGTTACGGCCAATGTCGCGCGAACCGCCGCAAATCGAGCAAACTGTAACATGCCCCCCCCTTGGAGAATTGTCGTCTTTATTATTTTTATTTGTCGGTAACCGTGGACGGACAGCCCGCCCACGGCAATTTTGTTAACTGCTTCCCGCCCAATTCAGGCGTGAAGCAAATTGACTTAACAGCGGTTATTCATTCAAGAACCACTGATCCCCCCGGTAAGGGTAAGACCAGTAATAGTCGTATGAAGCCGTTTTGAACTCAGGAACGTTTACCAGTGCATTCCTGTGGAAAACGGGAGATACCGCCTTAACCGTTCCGATGAACAACAGTTCACGCACCAGCCGTTCAACCATGCGCTGGCCAATCTCGCCCTGTTCGGCAGAGCCGGGCGAGGCAGACTGGAAGGCATTCACGTCCGCAATCGAGTCATTTACCCAATCAGGTGGTTGCACACCACGTTCGCCCCCTGATTCAAGATATTCAGCCCACAGCATGCCTGTGCGGTGTGCGAAATAGTTCTCAAACGGTGGTACGAACAATTCGTTGTTGCCAAGGATAACGGCCAAAGGCTGGCTTTTCTCCCAGGTGCCAACGCTCAGTGAGTTTGCCGACTGTGCGGAACGATATTCATCCGCAGTAATCTCTTTCACAGTCGTCTTGACACCGACATCAGCCCAGTTCTGCGCAACCAGTTCATTCACTTTTGAAGAAGTGCCCTGAGTTGCGAACTGAATGTTCAGGACCAGCGGGGCACCCGAGGGCAGGTCGCGCCATCCATCACCGTCCTGATCAGTGAAACCGATGGAATCCAGTGCCGCTTTGGCGCCTTCGGGATCATATTCGGTCTTATACTGCAACAGGTCGTCACCGATAAAGCCCGGTGTTGGTGAGAAACCCACGAACTGCTGAATTTGACCAAGGCCAAAATAGGCAACTTCATTGATTTCTTCCCGGTTGATAGCCACAGACATGGCTTCACGGAATGTCACATTGTTGAACAATTCACGTTTTTCCAGGTTTTCATCTGTCACGTTAAACGAGAAAGTCGGGAACGAGATTTTGGGTTGAAGTGAAACGGTAAAGTCACCTTTTTCCTGATTTTCAAGCAGAAGTGGTGCCATATCCAGTTGCAATGACTGTGTCTTGTAGTCAACTTCACCATTGATCAGCTTCAATACACGAACTTCCGTTTCCGTAACGAATGTTTCGTCCTGTTCGTTCACATAGGGAAGCTGATTGCCGGCCGTATCCACCTTGAAGTAATAAGGATTGGGTACAAAATGCCGCCCTTCAGTAGATTCAGCAACTACGATATGGCTTTCCAAAGTCGGAGAAGCGGCTTTGGGCATGTTGGCAACCTTGTCGGGATGGGCCAGCATGGGTGTTGCCGTATCCATCCAGTCTGAATTACCGAAATAGGCTGAAATAACCGCATAGCCGTTTTCAAATCCGATGGCTTGCGCATTGGCATCCGCATTGGGATCAATTGCCGGGTGGAACTGGCCAAGGAAATGCTTGGGCTGGAAGCCTTGAGCATAATGGTTGGCAAAGTGAGACAAAAGACCCGGTTTTGGTGCCGGCAGATTGAATACAACGGTTGTTGCGTCCGGGGTGTCCACCGTCATGCGTTCTCCACCCACCAAAGCATAGTCCTTGGTTGAGGCGATCACATTCTCATCCAGCATCAGGTTATCATACCAGAATTTGACGTCGGCAGATGTGAACGGCGCACCATCGGACCATTTGTGGCCCTCACGCAGATTGAAGGTTAGCTGGGTGAAATCATCGTTCCAGGACCAGCTTTTGGCAACGTTTGGCACGATCGTTTCCAAATCGTCCGAATAACGCACCAGGTTGACATGGCGAATTGACATCATGTCGGATGTGCCGGCCTCTGTCGCATTGGAAATGATATCCAGGGTGCCACCATAATTGCCGATTGCTTCATAAGGAGCGACCACGAGCGGCTCAGAGGGAATGCGCTCCGCAAGAGGTGGAAGATCAGGGTTACCCTGAATCTGGCTGTTATAGGCTGCAATCGTTGCATCGTCGCGTGTTGAAATTTCCAACGTACAATCAGCAAGGCCTTCAAACTCTGCCAATTCATATTGCTGTGGGAAGGCGCCGGCGGCAACCCCCATTGGGTCGGCGACGGTTACTGCCGGGCAGGTGGCAGCAGAGACTGCACCCGTCATCGCCAATAACGCGACTCCTGAAAGAAGTATTTTTTTCATGTTATTTCCTCACTGTATTTTTTTTGGAAAGGCAACCGCTCCAGCCGGTCAACATCAGGTCGTGTCACGCATGGGTGACACCCCTGAAATAGAATGCAACGCCGGACACAGACAGTGCTGAAATCCAACAACATGACATATAAATAGCTGCAGTTTGATCCTCCCGCCAAAAGTATCCACCGCCATAACCAATATTGTCAATGACATAGGCGTGCCCGATGGTAACTTTCTTGGCCAAATGCGAGTTTTTGCGGACCTCGTGCAAAAAAAGCCCGAATTTCTCTCAAATGTTGAAAATAAATTGCATGCAGGGCCGGAAGGTGCTGGCGTCGTTGCGCGGGGCCTGCCGGGTTGAGTTGCACCTGAGTCTGTTTTGTCGGTATGCCCGCTCTGTTTGCCGGCGGCCGTCAAATCGCCCGCACGCCAGAATGATCCCAAGCGCAATCTGTTCCATGCTGCCCGCGCATCCGGTTGTGAGGAAGGCTGAATTTAGCCCCATGCGCGCCACCCGTTCAGGCGCCATATATTGATTTGCAAGGCGCGCCAGCAAGGGATTTAAGCCCAATAACGCGCCCGATAAAAGATATGCCCTAGATACAATCCTGAAAAAGCCGGGTGACGTTTTCCGTGGTCAATTTAACCGGGTTCCCCCCGCACGAGGGGTCTTTAAGCGCCATTTGTGTAAGCTCGGCAATGCGATTTGTATCCACACCCAAACCGCTTAATTTGTCGGGTACATGCATATCCTTACGCAATTGCATGACATAATCATAAAATCCGTCAAACCCGCCACCAATACCCAGATAATTGGCCGCTTCGCCTATTTTATCCTCGATCATTGGCCGGTTGAGTTTAAGAACCGGTGGAATAACCACCGCATTTGTCATCCCGTGATGGGTGTTATAAATCGCCCCGATCGGGTGGGAGAGGGCATGCACCGCCCCCAGCCCTTTTTGAAAAGCCGTCGCCCCCATCATTGCCGCACTCATCATGTGGGCGCGCGCGTCAAGATCATTGGGATCCGCCACCACTTTGGGCAGGTTTTCCTTGACCAGGCGCATGCCCTCCAGAGCAATGCCCTGGCTCATGGGGTGATAGTGGGGCGAAGAAAAGGCTTCAAGACAATGGGCAAAGGCGTCCATGCCGGTGCCAATGGTAATGATTTCGGGCATGCCCGCAGTCAATTCGGGGTCACAAATCACCACTGAGGGCATGACCTTGGGGTGAAAAATGATCTTTTTCACATGGGTTTTACTGTCGGTAATGACGCTGGCCCGGCCCACCTCGGAGCCGGTCCCCGCAGTTGTGGGCACCGCAACAATCGGCGCGATAACAT
>WFOP01000061.1 GCA_015487985.1 Hyphomicrobiales bacterium | reverse complement strand
TATTTTCAGTCAACTAGCTTGGAAAAATGACTTCCTGAGAACTCTGATCTCCAAACGCTGGCGGGTTATAGGTGGGGGGGAATTTAGAGTCAACAAGTCATTTCACTATTTTTGCCACTTTTTTTCGCCAGTGGAAAACATTGGCAAAAACGCCCCGTTTTGCGCGATATTTTAGTTTTAATCTCAAAAAATTTATCCGATTTGTGCCCTGCAGACGCCCGCCGGGGAAGAAAAGCTGCACTATATGGGCTATTCTTTACCGCGCGAGGGGGAAGCAACCCCGGGAGCGCATGTTTTTGCACTGCTTTTGAAATAAAAAGATGATAAACCGGGCATACGGACAAAACAGGCTTACAGGAGTACCCATATGGCAAAAGGGACATGGATGGTGGCAACCGGGGGTATATTTGGCGCTGTGGGTGTGGCAACGGCTGCCGCAGCCTCCCACAGTGACACAACAGGACTGCTGGGACCGGCCTCGATAATGCTCCTGGCCCACGCCCCGGTGCTCATTGCCCTTTATGCCGCCAAAGCCCACATACATTTTGTTTCCGTTGCCGGACTTATTCTGACACTTGGAACAATTTTGTTTACAGCCGACCTGGCGATAAATTTCCTCAACAGAACAGGGATCAATCAAACCGGCCTTCTGCCAGATGGCATATTCCCTATGGCCGCCCCCATTGGCGGTGTCCTGATGATTGCCGGCTGGCTGGTGATTATCGTGTGTTCCTTCTTCCCCAAAAGGCAATAAGCTCAATCGACAAAAATATCAGATTTTTCAGTAACCCTTTTTTAACCATATCTGTTCACACTGAAGATGGTTTGGGTAACCTGATGGATCTTGTCGATGCTGACCCAAACCCATACTTCCTTTAATTTTCATGGCCGTTCATTTCTGGCTTTTGTGCTGACCCCCAGCGCCCCCTTGCACGAATGGCTGCTTGAGCTTGACGACCGCGCCGCTCAGGCCGCTGATTTCTTTTCATCCCGCCCCCTGATTGTGGATTTGTCAAAAGTTCAATTGTCAAAGATTGAATTAAACAGCTTCCTGCTTCAACTTCAGACCCGCAATTTTCGCCTGATCAGCGTTGAAGGGGTTGATCCCTCATGGTTGGCACCGGCACTTGAGCCGCTGCCGGGCGGGAAAAACACCCCTACCCCTTCCGAACAGTCATTAAGAGCAGAGCAGGCAACCCAGAGCACCGAGGTGCAATCCCTCACCCTGGCCACGCCCCTGCGCTCTGGCCAGTCCATTTATTTTCCCAATGGAGATGTCTCTGTTTCAGGATCGGTGGCATCGGGGGCTGAGATCGTGTGCGGCGGATCGGTTCACATATATGGTGCCCTGCGCGGCCGCGCCATCGCCGGCTCCGCCAACAATACCACCGCCCGAATCTTCTGCCGCAAATTTGAAGCCGAACTCATTGTCATTGGCGGCTTTCTCAAATCATCCGACAGCTTTGATCCTGAATTATACGGCAAGCCCGTACAGGCCTGGCTGCAAGACAATACGATTATGCTGGAAATTATGGAGTAAATATACATGAGCGAAAAAAAGAATGCCAAAATTGTTGTTGTCACCTCGGGAAAAGGAGGCGTGGGCAAAACCACCTCCACCGCAGCCCTTGGCGCAGCACTGGCCCAGGAGGGCCAAAGCGTGGCCGTGGTGGATTTTGATATCGGCCTGCGCAATCTGGACCTGATGATGGGGGCCGAACGCCGGGTGATATTTGATCTGATCAATGTCATTCAGGGCAACGCCAACCTTTCTCAGGCCCTGATCAAAGACAAACGGCTGGAAAACCTTTATCTGTTGCCTGCCTCCCAGACCCGTGACAAAAATGCCCTGACCGAAAAAGGGGTGCTTCAGGTCATGGAGCAATTGCGCTCCAGATTTGACTGGGTGATTTGCGACAGCCCCGCCGGCATTGAACGCGGCGCAGTGCTTGCGATGAAGCATGCCGATATCGCGGTGATCATCGCCAATCCCGAAATTTCATCCGTCAGGGATTCAGATCGCATTATCGGACTGCTGGATGCAAAAACCGAAAGAGCTAAAAAAGGGCAGGAAGTTGAAAAGCACCTTCTGATTACCCGCTATGACACGGTGCGGGCCGGAACCGGGGAAATGCTGGCAATCGACGATGTGTCCGAGGTTCTTTCCATCCCTCTTTTGGGCATTATTCCTGAAAGCCGCGAAGTCCTGAGCGCCTCCAACCTTGGGGTGCCTGTTCCCGTTTCCAACCCCGCATGCCTGCCGGCGAAAGCCTATGTACAAGCAGCCAGAAGGCTGTGCGGTGAGGATATCGAAGTGACGCTGCCTGTCAGCAAAAAGAAACTGTTTGCAAACTGGTTTGGCGGGAGAGCTGCATGAAAATGTTTGGTTTTCTGGGGCGGAAGAAATCAGCCCCCGTCGCGCGGGAACGTTTACAGGTCATGCTGGCGCACGAAAGGGCCAGTCTTGGCCGCTCCCAGCTGGTGGCCCGCATGCGCGATGATATCGTTGCGGTAATTGCCTCCCATGTCGGGGTGGAAAGGAATGAAGTTCGGGTAAAGGTAAATCGGCGCGATTCCATGTTTGTCTTAAAGATCGACATGGATATTACGCCCGATATTATACCAAACGATCCCCGCTCCAGTCCCCAAAAGGCAATATCGGCGCAAAGCACGCCCCACTGAAATCGGCAACGCGGTTATTTGGTGCAAAAAAACATTTAACTGTTTTTAACCATTCACATTGTGGACAGATTCTGTTGGCAACTGTGGGGCGCGTCTGTATAAACAGGGTTTATTATTTCCGGGGAAAAAAGTTGAGCCTAGCCGAAACAAATCGTCAAGCCGCCATGTTGCGTAATTCCGGGTTTGAAGATTCAAGCGCTTTGACCCTGCAATCATCCGAGGGAGACATCCCCCAGGGGCGCGAACTTTCTCTTTCCTGGCTCGCCGGCATCATAATGACCGGCTTGACCTCTGTTATGCTGATGGGGGGCGCGCTATATGTTTCTTTTCTGGGACAGGACACATTTTCAACCCCCCATGATGCGCTTCAAGTCGCAAACCAGAGGGAAACCATAGATTTTTCCTCTGCCGCCAAAACCGACCGCTTAAAACCCGTCACGCAAACCCATTCGGAACGCGAAATCATCGAAGCCTCCATTCGGGTGAATGTTGAGGGGGAATTCCGTATCCGCAATCAGCCCTTTGATCGTATTCGCTCAACCCTGGCCACCGCCGCGACCTCGCTTTCAAGCAACATTCCTGAATATGATCCGGTAGCCCTTCTCAATCGCACCCGTTCACGCACCGCCGCCCTGACACCCGATCTTATTTCCACAGATATTTACGGAGCTGATGTGGAGGGGGAAATCATCGTGCGCACTTCAGCCATGCCCATGGATGTTGTGCCGGCAAGTTTTGTCACCGACCAGAGCGCGGCAGCGTTTGTACGCCTGACCCTTGAGCGTTCATATTCTCCATTTGAAATTTCCGCCCTTGGCTATGCCGCCGAAAACGACTCGATTATTGAGTTGGACAACATCGCCTCAAATACGATTGTAGGCGAAGCACAAAACGTCACGGTCATGCCCAAGGTCACCTTGCCCGAAGATAAGATTTTAGGGCGAAGTGAACGCATCCTGACATTCCGCACCGCGACGCCGCTGGCCGATGCCCTCAGGCAAAACGGTTTTACCGCCAATATGATTTCAGCAGTGATCGGGGCGATGGATAATGTTTATCCCTCCCCCACATTGCCCCCCGGCTCCCACTTGCGCATCCTGTTTGGGCCAAACCGGAC
>WFOP01000060.1 GCA_015487985.1 Hyphomicrobiales bacterium | reverse complement strand
CTTTAGGTTCGTCCCCCGTGACGCTGAAAATTTCGATTGCCAACTGATAGGCCAGCGTGGCCTTGCCGATGCCTTTGGGACCATGCAGCAAAATCCCACCCGGCAACCGCCTGTCAGCAAGCTGTTTTACCAACCGCGCATAAACATCTTCGTGCCCGACAAGCCCCAATGCTTGAAATGGCGGCGCCACCCCCTCCAGCTCATCCGCCAGTGCAATGGATGTTTCAGCACTCATTTTACCGACTTGGAATTGAGTTCATTGAATTGACGCTGAACAATTTTCCAGATTTGCGCAGCAATCTCGGATTCATCACCATCGGCCTGCACCACATGACATCGGTCGGAATTGGCCTTGGCTATACTCAAAAAGGCTTTTCTCAAATCCTGATGCCATTCCAGGTCCTCACGCTCAAAGCGATCGCTGCTCACAGGAATTCCGGTTTCCTTCGCCCGTTGCTCAACCCGCTCAAACGCAATTTTGGGATCCATATCCATGACAATTGTCAGCTCGGGGCAATATCCGTCCAATGCAAGTTCTTCAATGGCGTCAATCAACCGGGTTTCAACGCCCCCGGTCAGTCCCTGATAAGCTCTGGTTGAATCGTGAAATCGATCCGAAATAACCCACTTGCCTGCATTCAGACTGGGGGCAATCAGCTGTGTTACATGGTCCAGTCGCGCCGCCGCAAACAAAACGGCTTCGGCCCCGGTTCCCCAGGCTTCACAATGCCCCTGCAAAATGAACGAACGTATTGCCTCTGCCTTTGGGGTCCCCCCCGGCTCACGCGTGCGCACACTTTCAATGCCGGCCTCATTCAACCGGTTGAGCAAATGTTTGACCTGAGTGGATTTTCCAACTCCCTCACCCCCCTCAAAGGTAACAAATCTGGCCTCGTTCGAGGAAGTATCAGACATAAATTTCGGAACCTTTTACCGTGTCAGTTTTCAGAGCCAGCCAAGGGCCAGCTCTTTAAGGGCATCAACTGCTTTTCTTGTGAGCGAACCGTCCTCAACAGTCTCCCCGGCATATAAAGGTGCGCTCTGTATCAATTGCTCGTTGCAATATACGCGCAACTCTGCAATTTGATCCCCTTCGATAACCGGCGGCCTGATGGGCGCCTGATAAACAATATTCGCACTCAGACAACGCCGTCCGCCACGGGGCAGATAAAGCTCGAGGTCGCCGTCACCAACCAGTGCAACATTGGGCTTGTCTCCGCCATATACATTGGCATAGCCAACCGCTTCATTGGCGGCAAAAGCGGGCACCTCTTCAAAGGCGCGAGAGCCCCAGGTAATGAGTTTTCGCGCTTCTTCAGCACGTTCACGCATGGAATCCAAACCATGCAAAACAGCAATCAATCGACGCCCGCCCTCGGTGGAGGAAATAACAATGCCATAACCTGCCGCCTCGGTATGTCCGGTTTTCAAACCATCCACGCCAATCCCGTCATCCAGCAACACATTGCGATTATTTTGCCTGATATTGTTCCACTCGAAATCAGGCTCGGAAAAAATGGGATAAAATTCAGGGTAGGTTTTGATAATATAGCGCCCCAGCAAAGCAAGGTCGCGTGCGGTCGTGCGCATCAGTGGATCGGGCAGACCTGTGGAGTTGGTAAAATTGGAGTTCGTCAGCCCGATATCCTCGGCCATTTCATTCATGATCAGCGCAAATGTACTCTCGGACCCGGCAATGCCTTCGGCCAGCGCGATACTGGCATCATTCCCCGATTGAATAATGACCGAACGCAAAAGGTTTTCCACGGAAACTTTTGAGTTTAATTCAGCAAACATTGTGGAGCCCCCCGAACCAGCCCCCCCTTCGCGCCATGCCTTTTCGGAGATAAAAAACTCGTCCGTCAAAGAAAGGCGCCCGGTCTTTAACTGGTCAAACACAACCGCCAGCGTCATCAGCTTTGCCATGCTCGCCGGCTCCATGGGCATATCCGCATCACTTTGAAACAGCACCGTCCCCGATTTGCTGTCCATGAGAATAGCAAACCGCGCCTTGGTGGCGAACTCCAGCTGCGCAAAAGCAACACCGGCCCCAAGGATTGACAGACACACAAATGAAACAACAATCAAAAATATTTTTCGCACAAAAACCGCCACTTGTTTCAAGACATGCCATTTTGGCAACAGCAACCACCCAATGCGCAATTGCCGTGCTAACTTCTATACTTATGCAAATTCATGACCGCAATAAGATAAAGAGTTTTATCTGCCACCGGAGGCTTAAATATTCAACTCAGCCCGCAACGCCAGAACATCCTCCAGGGTGGCCCCCGGCTTCAACTCATTAAGAACCAGCCTGATCATTTCACCGCCCCCGGTTTGAAATGAACTGATGTCCACCGCTGCCAACAAGGCAAATTGGCGTGCAATTTCAAATGACAAATCCGATTTTGGAAATATCCCCAATTCATAAGAGCCGTTAAAGCCACCGGTTTCAACACGGGCTTTCCAGTTCTCCAAAGCATCATCCTGCCGTGCAACCGCATTTGCAGCGGCATGAGCCTGCGATACAATCTGCCCGGCCTGCTCCGCCCCCGCATAGGAAAACAAACTGGTGAAAGCCCCCACCAATCCGCCACCCTGCCGACTGATTATACTTGGCGGGCGCGAAACAGGGCGTTCAAAGCTGGGAATCGCGCCCCCTTGTGCATTGATGCTGGCCACCAGAAAAGGCGTATCATCCCCCTCCACCGGGGCACGCCCCAGATAAGTCACCCGCACCTGGGCGGTTCCTGCGTCGATAAATCCCAGAACTTCCGCAGTCCGCCGCGACAAGTCGATAATTCGATTGTTTGAAAACGGTCCTCGATCATTTATGCGAACAGTGACCGAACGCCCGTTCTGAAGGTTTTTCACCCGCACATAAGAAGGCAACGGCAATGTCGGATGCGCGCCCGACAAATGAAACTGGTCAAACACCTCCCCGTTTGCGGTCAACCGCCCGTGAAAATTTGGACCATACCAGGATGCTGTGCCGGTTTTGTCATAGGTTGGATTTTCCCGTGGCGTATACCAGCGTCCGGCCACCTTGTAGGGTTTGCCTACCATATAACGCCCGCCCCCCTTGGGCACGTTCATGGATGAAGTGACGCGCGGAGATGCCGCAACGCCAAATGCGGAAACCGAAAACTTGGAAACATTATTGATAAGGGAATTGTTGCCAGAACTCCCCCCCAGAGAATCAGAAGTCGGCCCTGAACAGGCCGCCGCCAACATGGCTAACGCCACGATTGCACCTCCGCGCATAAAGATACGCCCGGACACCCCGCCCCTGCCAAAAAGTCGATTAAGCATGTTTTCCTCAATTTGTTGTCCCCAGCTTAACCCAAAAATTTCCATATCGGTGGAAGCTCTATTTGCATGGTTGAGCGAATGTTAACGCCCCTCACATAGGATCCTTTCGTAAAAGGGGCCCACGGGCAAAAACTCAACAATCCGGCAATATGCTTTGATGCTTGCCACACCACGAACAATCATATAAAGAAATCTTTATATCCCATTTAATGCATTAAAGTCGCGCAACTTAAAACAGGTCACTCATATGTCAAAACTAACTCAACTGCTTGAGCACAAAGACTTTCTTTTGGCCGATGGCGCCACCGGAACCAACCTGTTTGATTTGGGGCTGGAGGCGGGAATGGCGCCGGATGTATGGAATTTGGATTTGCCGCAAAATATTACGGCGCTACACAAATCATTTCTTGATGCCGGCTCGGATATCCTTGTCACCAACAGTTTTGGCGCCTCATCCCGACGCCTGAAATTGCATGACATGCAAGACCGGGTTAAAGAAATTAACGCCCGCGCCGCTGAAATTGCAGCGGAAGCCTCCGCCAACGTTGGCCGCCCGATCGTGATTGCCGGTTCAGTTGGTCCCACCGGCGACCTGTTTGCCCCCCTTGGGGAGTTAACCTATGAACAGGCGGTGGAAGTTTTCATTGAGCAGATAAGTGGCCTGAAACAGGGGGGCGCAGATGTGGCATGGATTGAAACCATGTCGGCCCCCGAGGAAATCGCCGCCGCAGCACAAGCCGCCATCACCGTTGGCCTTCCCTACACCGTAACCGTGAGTTTTGATACCGCCGGACGCTCCATGATGGGCTTGGCGCCGGGGGAATTTGGCACAACTATGGGGGCCAGCCCCACGCCTCCCCAGGCCATCGGTTCAAACTGTGGCGTAGGAGCATCAGACCTTTTATTTGCACTGCTTGACCTGACAAAAAGCGCAGGCGACATTCCTGTAATCGCAAAGGCCAACGCCGGCATCCCTCACATCAAGGGGGACAGCGTTGTCTATTCGGGCACCCCCGACCTGATGGAAACCTACGCCTGCCTCGCCATGGATGTTGGTGCGCGCATCATAGGAGGCTGTTGCGGTAACCGGCCCGAACATGTGGCCCGAATGCGCAAAGCCCTTGATTCCCACCAGAAAGGGGAAAGGCCAACCCGCGAGCAACTGGAAGAAAAACTTGGCGCACTGGTATCCCCCCCCGCAACAAAATCCAAATCCGAAGGCGGACGCCGCCGCCGCCGCCCAACAAACTAATTTGTTCCTTTAGGTAATTTTGTTCAGACAATTCATATTAGTCTGCTGCCATTAGAATCAAACCGGAGACAGCGATGTCAAGCGATGAAATTATTCTATCCGAACTTGATGATAACGAGCTTTCAGAACAAATGCAGGATGATCTGTATGACGGGCTGAAGGACGAAGTGAGCGAAGGTGTTAAAATCCTGCTCCAGCGCAACTGGGCCCCCTATGACATTTTGACCAAAGTGCTGGTGGAGGGCATGCGGGCTGTTGGCGATGATTTTCGCGATGGCATACTCTTTGTTCCCGAAGTTCTGCTGGCAGCGGGGGCCATGAAAGGAGGCATGGAAATTTTACGGCCCTTGCTGGTTGAAACCGGTGCGCCCAAACTGGGTAAAATGGTTGTTGGCACCGTAAAAGGAGACATTCACGACATTGGCAAAAATCTCGTTGGCATGATGATGGAAGGCGCCGGGTTTGAAGTCATTGATCTGGGCATCAACACCGATGCAGACGAGTTCCTCGCTGCAATCGACGAACATAAACCAGATATTTTAGGCATGTCCGCCCTGCTCACCACCACCATGACCTATATGAAAGTGGTCATTGAAACGCTGAAAGAAAAAGGTATTCGCGATCAGATGGTGGTTATTGTTGGCGGCGCGCCGCTGAACGAAGAATTTGGCGATGCCATAGGTGCCGATGCCTATTGCAAGGACGCCGCCATAGCCGTTGAAACCGCAAAACGCCTGCTGCTGCAACGG
>WFOP01000059.1 GCA_015487985.1 Hyphomicrobiales bacterium | reverse complement strand
GACTTAAGGAACGCCACCAGGTTATCGGTTACATGGTGAATATGTTCTGCATCGTCAACCCGTCCAAGCTCCCAGTCATCAACCTGATCATGGGCAAAGTTTTCTTCCGCCACCACATGCACAGTTGTCATGCCTTTGAAGTGGGGCACTTTTAGGTTCTTTTCCAGATCATCAAACATAATGGAGTTTTCAGCAGAAATTTCGTGGAATTTCAGAAAACTTTCATACGCAGTTTCCTCTGGTTTGGGGATATATCCGGTGGCCCGGATGTCATGCATGCCATCAAATATGTCCTCGGCCCCAAGCTGGGCCAGAACAGCCCTGGCATGACCCGCATCCGCATTGGTGAAAATGAACTTGCGACCGGGCAGGGCAGAAATCGCCTCCACCAGTTCGGGGTGCGGCTGCACCGGGGAATAGTCGATATTGTGCACATTATCCAGATAGTGGTCGGGGTCGATATTATGGTGGATCATCAACCCGTTAAGGGTGGTGCCATGGTCCCGGTAATAGTCTTTTTGCAGGCGCCGCGCCTGATCGCGCCCCAGTCCGGTAATATTCATCATGTAATCTGTAATCAGGCTGTCCACCTGGGCAAACAGGTCGCAGGTGCGCGGATAAAGCGTGTTGTCCACATCAAAAACCCAGTCCCTTACATGGTCCAGATCAACTGCCATATTGTTCATTTTCTTCATTGCAATTCCGGTAGTTGTATAACCTATCGAACAATGAGCGTTCCTGCACCATAATCGGTGAACAGCTCGATCAACACTGCGTGCGCGACCTTGCCATTAAGGATAACGACACCATTAACCCCTTGTTTTATCACTTCAATACACGTTTCAACCTTGGGGATCATCCCGCCTGAAATTGTACCATCCGCTATCAGTTCTCTGGCTTCAGCCACGCTGAGCTTGTCGATAAGTCTGCCCTGTTTATCAAGCACGCCGGGAACATCGGTGAGGAACAACAGGCGTTGTGCCTGCATCGCGCCGGCGACGGCACCGGCGAACGTATCGGCGTTGATATTGAAGGTTTCCCCGTCACGCCCCGGCGCCACCGGCGCAATAACCGGGATCAAGTCAGCCCGCGCCAGTTGATCCAGCACGGCCCGGTCAACCCCGATGGGTTCCCCCACAAACCCCAGATCAATGATTTTTTCAATATTGCTGTCCGGGTCAATTCTGGATTTGTGCGCCTTTTTTGCAAAAACCAGATTGCCGTCTTTCCCGCTTAAGCCAACGGCGCGCTCCCCTTCGGCATTTATCATCGCAACAATTTGCTTGTTGATGGACCCCGCCAGAACCATCTCAACAACTTCGATGGTTTCGCTGTCCGTGACGCGCAACCCTTCTTCAAAAACCGACTTGATCCCCATTTTGCCAAGCATTGCAGCAATTTGTGGTCCCCCCCCATGCACCACGACCGGGTTAACCCCGGATTGTTTGAGCAGGGCAACATCCTGGGCAAATGCCTGCCCCAGTCCTTCGTCCCCCATGGCATGGCCGCCATATTTCACCACAACGGTTTTCCCCTCATAGCGTTGCATAAAAGGTAACGCCTTGGCCAGAATTGCCGCATCATGGGATATGGAGGATAAATTGCTCATAACAGAACCTGTGGTGTTTACAATTTGAAGTTGTTTATATGGAAAATTGAAAAAAGTCTTGCGCTTTTGAACCTTCATGTCCAATTGCATTAACGAGATTTTACCAACGGACGTATCCTGATGAAATTAACCATTCTTCTTGCGGGTGAAAACCCGGAGCCTTTGCGCGCTGAATTTGGCCGGTATGCGGATAAGTTTGTGCGTATGTTTGGTGGAAAAAACCCAGAATTTACATTTCAAACGATTGCGGTTCATGCCGGAGAACCCATTCCCCCCGTTCGTGAACTGGAGGGGGCAATTGTGAGCGGGTCCGCTTTCGGGGCCTATGATTCTCCGCCCTGGATGGACCCTCTGCGCGCCTTCATTCGCGCGGCCTATAAGGGTAACCTGCCCATGTTGGGCATTTGTTTTGGCCATCAGATTATTGCCGATGCGCTGGGGGGCAAAGTGATAAAATCGGAAAAAGGCTGGTCCATTGGACGACACATATATCGGTTAAATGATTGTCCTGAATGCTTTCTTGCCGGCCCCACACAATTGGCCATTGCCGCCTCACATCAGGATCAGGTGGTGGTGGTGCCTGAAAAGGCCAGAGTTTTCCTCAGTTCTGATTTCACCCCCAATGCCGGTCTGATTTATGACAATGGCGTGACCATGAGCATGC